>JBGTFX010000179.1:0-8532 GCA_041747055.1 Balneolaceae bacterium | reverse complement strand
GAGGCTTCTACTATCTCATCCAGCTGACCATCTAAATCTTCAGCGACACCGATAATGGTTTCTACCGCTTTGACATAAAACTCGGGATTGATGTTTTCGAAGGTATCGGATGGAGAGTGGTAGTGTTCATGGTCTTCCACTCCGAAATAGACAAACGGAATTCCTTTTTGATGAAACGGCCCGTGATCGGATGACATCGTCCAGTTTTGATCCCATTCGTCTGAATCGTACCCAAACAGGACATTAATGTCGGCGTCAGCAGCAGACTCTTCAATCATTGGCTTAAGAAATGGGTAATGATGGGTTCCTACAGCATAGAGCTCATTTTCAAAGTTAGTGCTGATCATATCCATGTTGATGTTCAGGGCAATTTGATCAAGCGGGACAGTGGGATTTTCAACAAAATGACGAGCTCCGGATAGGCCTTGCTCTTCAGCATCAAAGGCAATAAACATGATACTGTTATCGGGTTGATTGTTGCTGAAATACCGGGCAAGAGACATCAAGCCACCTGTGCCGGAGGCGTTATCGTCGGCTCCGTTATAGATCTCCCCATCCTGCTCACCAAGGTGATCGTAATGCGCGGTGATAACAATATATCGATCAGGATTTTCACTTCCCTCCACATAACCAATCAGGTTTACGGCATCGGTGAACTCCTGCTCACTTCGAGGATTGATAAAATCAAAAGAGTGGCGATAGGTGTCGCCAAATGACATCAACCCAAGTGATTCAAATCGTTCTTCAATATAGTCTTGTGCCATCCGGTTTCCTTCTGTTCCTGTCCGCCGGCCTTTCAGTTCGTCAGATGCAAGATATTCAACATCATTGAGCAGCTGCTCCGAATCGACGACAACAGTATTTTCGTTACTGTTTTGCATCTCGTTGCAAGAAATGAAGGCGAATAGCAGCAGTGAGAAAAAGAACGTGGTTGTTGTGGTTTGAAAGAAGGTATTCATGATGATCTTTTTTTGAGGATGAGATTATCAACCAAAATAATAGATTACGATCAAAAATTTATTGATTAATTTTCGTGAAACTGTGGCTGATGATTGTGCGTAAATATATTTTATATTGTGGTAAAGGAATTAATGAGTAAGCCGGAGAATTAACTATGAGTACAACATATAGAAGTAAGAATAATTCAGGCAAAGATCTGTTAGACAGCTACATCGAGGAGAAAGTGGATAGATCTGAATATGAGCCGGAGCCTAAAAAACGAAATAATTTTTTGTTGGTATTGGCGATTGTGATTGGTGGAATTTTTCTAATCAGAACCGGGAACGTGAATTTTAATCCTATAAATCTCATTACACAGTCTGCTATAATAACCCAGCAACCCAGTGAAGATTTGCTGAACCGAATGAATTCCCGAATGGTTGAAATGGGTTATCTTGATTTGACACATGATGAACTTAGAGATTTGCGAAGTGAGGGAGTGACAGCTACCTATATATCAAATGTTCGTGGACTGGGCTTTACTGAGCTTACGCTCGCTGAAGCTGTTCAACTTGCAAGTGCGGATGCTTCATCTACGTTTATGGCCATGATGATTGAGCTGGGATATGATTTAAGCATCGATGATTTTGTTCGTCTCCGTCGAGCAGGTGTAACGGCAAATTATACAAGCCGTGTGCACGACCTCGGCTATCGCGATGTAACAGTTGATCAGCTCGTGCGAATGCAACGAATTGGATTGACCACCTCGTTAATTGAACGTCTGCAGGCAGAACGTGGAGAGGATTTGGAGCTGGAAGAGATTATTCGGTACCGGATTAGTAACCAGTAGGGACTCACCCCCCGGCCAAAAAAAAGAAACCACGGGGAGCACAGGGAACACAGAAGTATTGTGGAAAAGTTAGAGAGTTAAAAAGGTTGAAAAGGTAAAAACGACCTCTGATTCGTGAAGGCGAATAGCTATTGCAGTGCGACTGAGACCGCCTTTACTTAATCACTCCGGCCGAAAACCTCGATCTACTTAAAAGAGTAACGGTGATTTATGAATTTTCCTCAACTCATAAGCAGCTAGACCATTGATTAAGTAGTCGAAGGAGGTCACTGCGATACAGCCGTAACGAAGCAGCGTCTTGAATTTTTGGTTCGTTTTGTTTCAAGACAAAATGAACAGGGAAATCACCTATAGAATTATCCCCTCGTATTCACTCAAAAACCTCAATAAATATTGATGATCTTAAGTTCAAAATTTTAAACTATGTAAATTGATGCACTTCGTTCAAAGTCACCCCCTCTCTGCGCGTGCGTAGAGAGGGGGCCGGGGGATGAGTTAACGCAGCCCGCGCGGCAGCCAATTTCGCCACCGGAACCCGATAAGGTGAACACGACACATAATTCAGTCCGATTTCATAGCAGAACGCTACACTTTTAGGCTCACCTCCATGCTCACCGCAGATTCCGACTTTTAGACCCGGTTTGGCAGCACGTCCTTTTGTGGTGGCCATCTCCACCAGCTGACCCACACCATCAATATCAAGTACCTCAAACGGATCCTCCTGAAGGATTCCATTATCGATATAGTCATTCAGAAACTTGCCGGAATCATCACGGCTATAGCCGAAGGTCATTTGAGTAAGATCATTGGTCCCAAAGGAGAAGAATTCTGCATCTACGGCGATTTGATCCGCCAGCAGTGCAGCCCGTGGAATCTCAATCATCGTCCCGACTTTGTATTCTATAGAGTCGCCCATTTCTTGAAAAACCTCGGCTGCGGTTTGATCAATTACCCGCTTCTGATTTCTGAATTCGTGCGGGGTACCAATGAGTGGAATCATAATTTCCGGCAGCACTTCAATGCCTTCCTGCTTTAGAGTTACGGCTGCTTCCAGAATTGCTCGTGACTGCATTTGAGTGATTTCAGGATACGTAATTCCAAGCCTGCAACCCCGGTGTCCCAACATTGGATTAAACTCCCGAAGTGAGCGGACCGTTTGCGTGAAATCGGCCACCGTTACGCCAAGTTCCTCTGCAACGCGTTCAATTTCTTCCGGTTCGTGAGGCAAAAATTCATGCAGCGGGGGATCAAGCAGTCGCACCGTTACCGGTAAACCATCCATCACTCGGAAAATGGACATAAAATCCTCTTTCTGATAGGGAAGCAGATCATCCAAAGCCGCCTTTCGTTTTTCAAGAGAGTTAGACACAATCATTCGTCGAATGGCTTTGATACGATCCTCACCAAAAAACATGTGCTCGGTCCGGCAAAGTCCTATTCCTTCCGCGCCAAATTCCAGCGCCCGCATCGCATCTTCCGGGGTGTCGGCATTGGTTCTCACATTCATGGTTCGAAATTCATCAACCCACTCCATAAATGTGTGGTAATTTTTGTCGGGCTGAGGTTTCACAACATTCTTCTTTCCCTTGAATACCGTGCCTCGTGTACCGTCAATAGAGATCCAGTCGCCTTCCTTGATGGTGATTTTTCCATTGGTAAACGATTGTGCTTTATAGTCAATTTTGATGTCACCACAACCCGCCACACACGGTTTTCCCCAGCCGCGGGCAACCACTGCGGCGTGACTCGTCATCCCTCCCCGGGTAGTCAAAATCCCCTCAGCGGCCGACATCCCGCCCACATCCTCCGGACGCGTTTCAATTCGCACAAGAATTACCTGTTCCCCGTTGGCCGCGGCCTCTTCCGCTTTCTCTGAACTAAAGACCACTTTTCCAACAGCCGCTCCCGGTGAAGCGGGCAAGCCTTTACCGAGAACCGATGTGCCGTTGGTGATTTTTTCATCAATCTGTGGATGAAGCAGTTGGTAGAGGTGGCGAGGTTCAACCATTGTTTTCACAGCTCTTTTTCGATCTGTGAGACCTTCACGTACCATATCCGTTGCGATTTGCAGTGCCGCCTGACCCGTTCGTTTTCCGGTTCTGGTTTGCAACATAAACAGTTTTCCTTTTTGAATGGTAAACTCGATATCCTGCATATCTCCATAGTGCTTTTCCAGTTTTTCACCGACTTCCAACAGCGATGTAAAACTCTCCGGCATTACATTTTTTAATTTGTTGATGTCCTGCGGCGTTCGGATTCCCGCCACCACATCTTCGCCCTGCGCGTTCACTAAATATTCGCCATAAAGCTTTTTCTCTCCGGTGGATGGATTTCGGGTAAAGCAGACACCGGTTGCGGAATCATCACCCATATTCCCAAACACCATTGCCTGAACCGAAACTGCGGTGCCGAGGTTGTTGGGAATTTGATGAATCTTACGATATTTAATGGCCCGCTCGCTGTCCCACGATTCAAAAACGGCGTTAATTGCTTTTTTCAGCTGATCAAGCGGATCACACGGGAATGGAGAACCGGTTTCGGTTTGATAAACTTCTTTATAACGCTCTACCAATCTTTTTAAGCTTTCCGTATCTAAATCTGTATCCTCTTCAGCCCCTTTTTTGCCTTTTAACTCTTCCAATACGTCTTCAAATTTTTCATGTGGAATGTTCATCACCACATCACCGAACATATCAATAAATCTGCGATAGCTGTCGAAGGCGAATCGCTCGTTCCCGGTATGTATTGCCAGGGCTTCCACGGTTTGATCGTTTAGTCCCAGGTTGAGAACAGTATCCATCATGCCCGGCATGGAGACGGCTGCACCCGATCGGACCGAAAGTAAAAGTGGTTGAGTGGAGTCGCCTAATTTAAGTCCCATCTCTTTTTCGATGGATGAGATACCCTCTTTAATCTCATCACTTAAACCCTGTGGCCATTCATTTCCATTTGTTGAATAGTAGTTGCAAGATACGGTGGAGATAGTGAATCCTGCAGGAACCGGCAAGCCAATAGATGACATTTCCGCCAGGTTCGCTCCTTTTCCACCCAATAGAGATTTCATGCTTCGATCTCCTTCTGCGGTGCCGCCACCGAATGTGTAAACAAATTTCTCCTTCAATACTGTGGTCATAATTCTCTCTTTGTTTTGTGATGGGTTCTCTTGTAAAGGGATTAAAATAGTCATTATACATCAGAAAAGCGCTACCACAAACTTGTAAATATTCCATTTTTATCTTCAACCTTGTAAGAGTGATGTGCCATCCTTATTATGATCAGGATTTCTAACCTTAGCTCAGAGTGCCTTCTATGAAATTAAAAATGCCTCATACGCTCACCCTCCTTTTCTTCCTGATGGTGGCAGCGTTAGTCGCCACGTGGATTATCCCACAGGGTTCATTTGAAACGGAACTCGTTAATGGGAGGGAAGTGGTATTGCCCGGTACGTTTGAGGTGGATGATGAGGCTGAATTTTTGAGTCCGATCACGTTATTTACAGCAATACCACGGGCTTTTGCAGCTGCTCAGGATATCATCTTTTTCTTGTTCATTATTGGCGGTGTGCTGGCGGTGATCCGCAAAACCGGCGCGATTGATGCCCTGCTCGGTAGAATGCTTGAACGATTTGGAGGCCGACCGGGAACGCTGATTTTTATCACCATTTTTGTATTTGCCCTCGCCTCAAGTGCGATGGGAGCTTCTGCCGAATACATCCCGTTTGTGCTGATTCTGGCGGCACTGTGTCGAACCATGAAAATGGATACCATGACGGCCGTGGGAATCATTGTTGTGGGGTATGGAATTGGGTACGGGTCAGCGGCATTTAATCAATACACCGTTGTGGTTGCCCAGGGAGTTGCCGGACTCGATACCTATTCCGGCTGGCAGGTTCGCATGGGAATGCTCATTCCATTTGTGATGATCGGTGCCCATCATGTGTACAGCTATTCTCGAAAGGTTCAGCTTGATCCTGCAACGAGTTTGATGGCAGGAATTGCTCCACCGGATGCAGGTGCCCCACCAAAAGATTATCCGGCGCTTTCCATGGTTCATGTAGCCGTTTTGATCTCCTTTATCGTAGCTCTTGGAACGGCCGTTTGGGGAATTGCCACACAAGGCTGGTACCTCACTGAACTCGGAGCCGCCTTTCTGATTTTAGGAGTGGTTACCGCTTTGATTGGACGAATCGGCCCCAGTTTAATGGCCAAAGAGTTTGTGATCGGAGCAAGGGATCTCACCGAAACCGCGCTTCTGGTTGGAATCGCACGGGGTATTGCGCTCATCATGGAAGACGGACAAATTCTTCACACCATTGTAAATGCACTATCCGTACCTCTTGGAACTGTGGGACCCGAACTGGCCGCCGTCGGGATGATGATAATGCAAACGATTCTAAACCTCTTTGTGCCGTCGGGCAGTGGTCAGGCTTTTGTAACCATGCCGCTGATGGCACCTTTAAGCGATATTCTGGGAATTTCGCGTCAGATTGCCGTTCAGGCATTTCTGTTTGGTGATGGATTCGCCAACATGATCGTTCCCACCAACGCCGTACTCATGGGAATCCTCGGAATGGCCGGCGTCCCTTACGACAGATGGTTCCGGTTTTGTATTCCACTACTGCTAAAACTATTGGCCTTTGCAGCACTTTGCATGGTGGGAATGGTGGTTTTTGGATTTTCGTAGCAAGGCTCGGGGTAGAAAGCTCTCCCCTTGAGGGGAGATGAAAAGCCGAAAGTTCTCGGCTTTTTCTGAGGGGTGTTTGGCATGGCCCAAGGTTCAAGTTGCAGGGTTTAGGTTTTCAGGAGGTTTAATCGTTACGATTTTCGATGGACTTGAATGAATTTGAGAATTCCCCTCTTGAGAGGGGAAAAGTGAAACCGAAAGCGTAAAGCGCGATTCGGTGAATAAGGGGTGTGTCCATGGCATGCTCAGCGACCTTAACAACACACCCCTAAATTCGCTAACGCGTTCAAAAAATGAGCCCTCTCAAGAGGGACCATTGGTTTATACCTTCAATTAATTTTTTATTCAGAACGGAATGAGAGGAGTGTTTGCAAGGTCCAAGTTTCAAGTTAGTAACTCCCCGATCTACGATTAGTAGCGAATCACTCTAAAACTTTTTATCCTCTAAAGGGGAACACCCCTCGCCTGCGCTTCGCTTCGGCACTCTCCTCAAGGGGAGACTTGGTTCCCTGCTAACAATAAATAAACAAGTTCATGAGCATATTCTTCTGGATCGTCCTCCTCTACCTCGCCATGCTGATGGGAATTTCCATCTGGAAAAGTCGGGCTATTAAAAATCAGGAGGATTTTATGGTGGCGGGGCGATCTGTCTCCACGCCAAAATTGGTAGGGACATTGCTCTGTACATGGCTGGGGTCTGGGACGCTACTGGCGGGAGCGGGATTAGCGGCTCGCGTGGGAATATCTGAGCTGTGGCTGGCTGCCGGCGCGTGGATTGCCATAGTGCTTGTATTCTTTTTGGCCGGACGTGTCCGCCGAATCGCCCAATACACTGTGCCCGACATTCTGGAGCTTCGCTATAACAAATGGGCAAGAATTTTAGGGACTATTGTCATTGTGATCGCCTACACCACCATCGTGGGCTATCAGTTTCGTGGAGGGGGATTTGTGCTGAATCTGGTAGCCGGAATTCCGGAGTGGCAGGGCGTTCTGCTTACGGCAGGATTCATCATCGCATTTACAGCGTTTGCCGGAATGCTCTCTATCGTTTCCGTTGATATCATCAATGGAGCGGTAATTACCCTCGCTGTTCTCTTCGCCATTCCATTGGTGTTTATGAACCTGGGAGGGATGGAGTTTATCACCACAGAATTGGATCCTTCGCTTTTCGATATTACCGGCGGACACAGCTGGATTTGGGTGATGGGTGTCTTTCTTCCAACGTTTTTGCTGCTTTTGGGAGAATCAAACATGTATCAAAAATTCTATTCTGCCAAGAATGAAAAAGCGGCCAAAAATGCCGTGATGTTTTGGGTGTTTGGAACCATCATTATTGAAACGGCCATTGCTTCGTTAGCCATTTTGGCATTTAGTCATTTTAATGCGATTGATCCATCCAGCATCATGCACCTTGCTGCGGAAGACAGTGAACGAATGATCCTCCACGCCGCCCGCTTTGGAACTGAAATCGGCATACCTCTTGCCGGTGGATTGCTTTTGATATGTGCCGCCGTAGCCATCATCACATCTACGGGAAACAGTTTTTTGCTGACCCCATCCACCAATCTCACCCGCGATATTTACCAGCGATTCATCAATCCGAAAGCGTCCGAAAAAGTAATTGTTCTGTTTCAACGATTGATGGTGTTGGTGCTTGGAGTTGTGGCATGGCTCTTACTCACGCAGTTCCGCACCATATTGGACATGGCATTTACCGCTTACACGATGATTGGAGCGGGACTCACCCCGGCACTGCTGGCTGCATTTCTTTGGAAACGGGTGACTACTGCCGGTGGAGTGGCTTCTATCGCAACGGGAATGGGAGTAACAGTTCTTATTACAATTATCAATTCATTTGGGGAAGCGCCGCTGATTCCATTCGATTACATTGTTCTTCCTGCGGCCGGACTTTCCATTGCTGTGTTGATCATCGTTTCCCTTCTTACTCAACCCGATCCCAAAGAGAAATGGGAGAAATTCTATGAACAAGATGTAGAATTAAGTGACGCAATTGATGGTTACGTACCTCGGACGTCCCCGTCCGAGAGTTAACAAGTGGC
>JBGTFX010000178.1:0-2247 GCA_041747055.1 Balneolaceae bacterium | reverse complement strand
CAAATTCGTAATATACCTTCAGGTTCTTATCGTTTGGTTATTTCGATGGTAGGCTTTGAAAGAACCTCACAACAAGTATCAGTTTCAGGTGGCGAAACCAAAATAATCGATTCCAAGCTTGAACCGGTAACCTATGATTTGGGAGAAATTTATGCCGGTAATTTAGATGAGCGTTGGAAGAAACAGTTAAATCGATTTACAGAATTATTTATTGGGGAGTCAGAAATGGCAGATTCGGTTGAAATCGTTAATCCAGAGGTACTTCGATTTCAAAACCGCTGGTGGGGTAAGTTTTCTGCCGAAGCATTGGCTCCATTGAGAATTATAAATTATTCATTGGGTTATGAAATTACTTTTTACCTGGATGAATTTACCCATACCGGAATTAGAACCCGATGGGACGGCGAGCCATTTTATACAGAAATGACTCCTGTTGATGATGAACAGGCAGAATTCTGGAGGAGAAATAGAGAAAAATCATTTACGGGGTCTATTCGGCATTTTTTAATTTCTGTGATTGAAAATCGAGTGTCTGAGGATGGGTTTACCATGTATTTACAACCCGGTACTTCTGTACATTTTTCAAGCCGCAATCGTTACCGGGTATCACCGGCTCGTATCCTCAGGAAAACAGATAAAGATCACATTTATCATATCCGTTATAACGGACGTTTAGAAATAATTTTTAAGGAAAAAGAAGATCCAAGATATGTACAAACAGATCCACAGATACGGCGAGGGCCAGCAAGCGTTCAAACATCATATATTGAATTAAATACCTGGCCCATCACTGTAGATAGTGATGGCGAAATTGAAGAACCATATGGAGCTACACGAATGGGTTATTTTGCATTTCATCGTGTAGCAGACCGAACACCAAGAGATTACAGGCCTGAAGGATTTGAAATTAACAAACAGGATACTAATTGATCACATTCTATAAACCACAGAATTAATATTCATACCTGCGCCAACGGAAGCAAGAACAATTTCATCACCGGATTTAATTTGGTGACCATTCAATTTCCCCTTTAGAACTAAATCAAGCAAGGTTGGTACAGTAGCTACACTTGAATTTCCAAGTTTTGAAATGGTCATTGGCATAATTCCTTCCGGAATTTCCTCTACTTCATATAGTTTAAAAAGTCGCTTTAATATAGCCTCGTCCATCTTTTCGTTAGCTTGATGAATCAGAACTTTTTTTATGTTTTGCAACTGTAACCCTGATTTACAAATACTTGCCTGTACCAATCCCGGTACATGGGTTATGGCATATTGATAGAGTTTACGGCCATCCATTTTCATATATAAATCATCACCGTGCTGTGGGTTGTATGATTTTTTCATTGCCAGATAGTACGCTTCGGATGCGGTATCTGTTCGTGAAGCATGAGATAAAATTCCATTTGTTGCGCCAGGTTTTCCGGCTTGTAAAACGGTGGCTCCGGCACCATCAGAGTAGATCATGCTGTCGCGATCGTGCGGGTCGCAAATTCTGGACAACGTTTCTGTACCTACCACAAGAGCGGATGTTGCATCACCACTTCTAATAAAATAATCGGATTGAATAACTCCTTGCACCCATCCCGGGCAGCCAAAAGGAAGATCATAAGCAATGCATTTTGGATTTTTTATTCCTAATTTGTGTTTAACTCTTGATGCTAAAGCGGGAACCATATCAACCCGCCGGTTATCAGCGAGGATGTCGCCAAAATTATGAGCTACAATAATATAATCGAGTTCTTCCGGATCGAGGCCTGATGATTCAAGCGCCCTTTCAGCAGCAATAGCTCCCAAATCTGAGGCCACCATATCATCATCAGCATATCGCCGTTCTTCAATTCCTGTTATTTCCCGAAATTTTTCAATAATCTCCTGATTGTCCTTTTCGAACGGTTTCCCGTCTCTTTCGAGAAAAGTATTCTTTAAAAAATCTTCATTTGTAACAACGTTATCAGGAATAAAAGACCCGGTTCCTGTAATGACTGAGCGAATTCGGTTTTCCATGATGTACCTGAGATGACTAATTGGTTTGAAGTTCCCTTCCATAGAGATACAAAAATAACAGCTTATTTTCACTGAATAGATTATAACATTTGTTCAACCTTGAACACAAACATCTAAAATCTAATCACCCATTGCACGATAAACTTTTTCTGTAAACTCACCAAGAGCAGAAGTGTCGAGCCAACGGGTGACGATAACTAAATCATTTACTTCATCAACAATGATAAAATTACCTCCAAA
>JBGTFX010000177.1:0-3068 GCA_041747055.1 Balneolaceae bacterium | reverse complement strand
TAGGATTTATCAGCATAAAGCTCCCATAGTCCGGGAGCAAATGAACTCCGGTGGTACAGTACGCGCATTTCCCAAGTATGAGACATCAGTTGTGATGAATAATTTCTTTCCCTACATCTATCTTTACAATAATAAAGGAGAGCTAACGGAAAAGTTTAAAATTCCAGGGTTCAAAGTAGGTTACTATGATTATAATGAAAGCGAATTAAGAGGACGTTTCAGGCATAACGACAATGCCAATATTTCAAATACTACTAAAATTGGCGAAGAATGGGTACTACTACAAATTAGAAACAGGGAAGGAATGGAATATAAAAAAGGGGAAGGATTAGAGGGCAAACAATGGTATACCTATTATGCATTTAATGTAGAAAAGCATGAATTATATACTCTTGGGGAGGATTTCAATGAACGATCTATTTATACCACAGAACATGGCCTTCTAATAAACGAAAAAGGGTCATCCTTGTTTTGGTTAAGCTTATTAAACTAAAAATTGAAAAATGAAGACTGAAAAAATATTTTATTTATTTCTTATCGCTGCACTGCTTTTTATAACTGGATTGCTATACAAGAATAACGGGAATTTCACCTCTCAAACTTATCGTACATCAACTGTAGATCTGTCAGGAGGCGACTACTTACGTTTTGTATTCATTGGATCGTCTAATTGTAGATTTTCAAATAATGATCAAGTTCATGAAATGGTTAACTATTTAAAAAAGAATTTAGAAGAAATTGCCGAAAGCAATTCAATGAATTTTATTTCAACAGGTATTTCCGTTGATTCACACTCATAAATAGGACTTAATTATTTAAATCTAACTTACCCTTATGATGAGATAATAGTTGGATCTTCTATTTACAGTTTAGGATCTGTTTATTATTCATCAGGCGCTCCATCAACTCCACGAATAATAATTATCCATGAAAATTATGATATAAATTTAGTTGGAATCAAGATCACTCATTTACAAAATTCTCAACAAGTAATTAAGTCCTTTTCAGGAGTACCTGAAATAAAACAATTTTATGATATTGTTAAATCTTCTAATAAAGAATCAATTAATCATTATTTAAATATACACTACTAATTGACCAGTCAAAAAAGCTGCCGGTGATTTAGATATTCTTACCGTTGGATTGGCAGACGTGGAAATTTACCTGGTAAAAGAAAGTGATAATCCTGAACTGGATTTTAGCCAGGGTTGTCTGGAATTATAATTTAATCTGAGTTAGGTTAATCGGGTTGAAGTCTACAAATTAGTTCTGAGCACATTTTCATTCGATGAACACCCCTCTAAATCTCTCCGCCGGCTGGCGGAAGACTTGCAGTTTCTATTTCGTTCTTCCTTCTACAATCTTGTCGTATTCCACATCATTTGGTTCCCAGAGTTCTACCCGATTGCCTTCGGCATCAAGAATGTGGACAAATTTCCCGTAATCAAAAGCTTCAATTTCATCTATAACTTCTACTCCTTCACTGCGAAGCTGTTCTACCAGCTTTTCAAGATTTTCTACCCGGTAGTTGATCATAAACTGTTGATCTGATGAACCGGCATATTCACTACTTTTACTGTTTACACTCCACTGGGTGAACCCTTTCTTTTCGGAATCCTCTGCCTGACGCCATTCAAAATTGGTTCCGTATGCATCAATTTGTAATCCCAAATGCTTACCGTACCACTCTTTCATTTTTGATGGCTCTTTGCACTTAAAAAATACGCCGCCAATACCGGTTACTTTTTTCATTGGATTACATTTTAGAATTAACCAAAATAATATACCGTTCTACCCCATCCCCATCTCCACAATCTTCTCGAACTCCTCTTCCGTCACCGATGTAATAGAAAGACGATTTCGTTTAAAGAGCTGCATTTCACTAAAAAAATCATCCTCTTTTAGCTGATCGCGAGTGACAGGCTGATCGAACTTTTCTACAAATTTCACATCCACCAACTGCCAGCGCGGATCACTTTCAGTGCTTTTTTCATCAAAATACTTGCTATCAGGGTCAAACTGCAGCGGATCGGGATAAGGTTCTGTGCAAACTTCCATCACGCCAACAATACTGGGAGGTTTTACATTGGAGTGATAAAATAGTGCCTGATCACCAATATTCATATCGTCACGCATGGTGTTTCGCGCTTCGTAATTTCGTACACCACTCCAATGAATCTGACCATCTCGTTCAAGATCATCAATGCTGTATGCATCCGGTTCCGATTTCATCAACCAATACTGTTTACTCATGTATAAAGTGTTTTTGTTTTAAAATTAGATTGGTGCTTCTGCGGCACTTAAATGGTTTAACCACAAAGAGCGCTAAGGACACAAAGAATATGAATTTTCAAGTAAGTCGCTGAAATTTGAATTAAAGAAAAAACACATTGAGGCTCAATAGCTTTGCAATCATCCCCC
Organism: Balneolaceae bacterium; assembly: GCA_041747055.1. Lineage (GTDB taxonomy): Bacteria > Bacteroidota > Rhodothermia > Balneolales > Balneolaceae > SW132. Next base: position 647 of record JBGTFX010000177.1, on the reverse strand, counting down.
TGAATCTTTTGTGCGTTACATTAAGCTTCTTTTAGCCCGATACTTCAGAAGGGGCAATAGGATCATTCTGAAAAATTAAGCTCTCTTTTGAATAATCGAAAATTTATTTAAAGGTAAGGCGCATCAAAATTGGATTTCTTGCATCTGTCATTGAATTTGCTATGCTTCTTAGCCTGCCCATAGAAGTACTGAAATATCTATCACGGTCATTCTCATAAATCTCATTCATTAGCCCCAAAAAATCATTTGCATTAACGTATGAATACAAATGTTCATCCGAGCTTAAATAAATAAAAGGAGAAGGACCAAAATCAATATCATTTACAAATTCCCCCTCTCCTACGTGGGTTACTTTCTCCTCTCTATCAAATAAAATCATATGATTTGAATGACTATTCCCCACTCTTGTATGTATAAAACGATCCGTAATTTCGAAATTATTTTTATGGGTTATGTAGTCATAAGGTCTTACTTCATTCTCAAAAAAATCGGACCATTGCCAGATTTCTGAACCATAATTAGATCTTTTTTCAAATACCTCATCCGGTAACGCCTGATCTCCAAAATCGAAGGAGAAAGCCGGTTCTATTCCATCTATACCTATTGAATAGACCGTATCATGTAAATGTTTAAAAAAATATTTTTCC
>JBGTFX010000176.1:0-2446 GCA_041747055.1 Balneolaceae bacterium | reverse complement strand
CGGTTTTCCGGCAACCGCTTTTCTGATGACGGTAGGAATCAGTTTTTCGAAGTGTTGATGGGGTCCAAAATTATTTGAGCAGTTGGTAATGATCGTATTCATTCCATAAGTGTGATGGTACGATCGAACCAAAAAATCACTCCCGGCTTTTGTTGCAGAATAGGGAGAATTAGGTGCATATGGAGTGCTTTCGCTGAATGATCCGTTATCTCCCAGCGTACCATATACCTCATCCGTAGATACATGTACAAACCGCCCTTTTTCCATCGGATTGATTTCATCAAACCAAAGCTGACGACACTCCTCAATCAAATTAAACGTGCCTACAATATTCGACATCACAAACGGCTCCGACCCTTTTATGGAATTATCCACGTGGCTTTCAGCCGCCAAATGAATCACCCCTTCCGGCTTAAACGACTGCACGATTTCGTTCTAAATCATCAATGCTGTATGCATCGGGCTCGGATTTCATCAACCAATACTGACGTTTACTCATGATAAAGTGTTTGTTTGAATTTTAATTGGTGCTTATGCGACACTTAATTCGAAAGATGTAATTATCTGATTTTATTTAAACCCACTTATATCTGAAACAGCACTGTTTCTACAACTATTCCATCAAATACGGCTATTTAATACGAATGAGGTGTGATTTTCTCTTTTTGAAACAATTTACAGCGACAACCACACAAAGCTGTTTTTAAAGTAAGCAAATTTTAATAGTTAAAGCAGTTCTTCAAAAAATAATGACCAAACCAACTATGAAAATGACAAAAAAAGACACCCTCGATATCGAATACTTGGTAAACTTTGAAGTAATCAATTCAAACAGACTCAAGTTTATGTAGAAGAGAAAGCCGGAATGCGGAGCAGTATGTTTTTTAAGATTGTTTAAGGCCGCTTTTAAGTCCGAAACCTACTGCTCAAAATTTTCGGCCAAATGGACCGGCTCATTTGGTTGTTAGAAAAGAAAATGTTGGAATGATGTATGCCCTAGCTTGACACTAAAATTCCCATTTGTAGTTTATTAATTATTGTTTTTACTAAAAAGACACGCCTTTTTAGTAAGATTTTTTATACTCAACCTTATGGAAGGGCATAACGGCAGCAGAATGGATGCATCCTGTTGAGGTGGTGATGAATTTTTAGAGAATTACAATCGGGTGGATTGAAGAAGCAGCAGATCTTAAGATCGGTCGCTAATCAACCAGCTTATCAGGTAGTATCATCAATAATACTATACACTTGAATTAATTTGTAAAATACTTTTTTTACTCTAAAATTATTTGTAATTCTATAAATAACATTAATCTAATTATTAAATATGAGATTATTTAAAAGCAAATTGACCGCTTTAATTGCTATTATATTTTTTTCAGTACTTATGCTATTTGAAATCAGTATTGACTTAAACGGTGAAACAGCATATCAAAATGATATGACTATAGAATCTGTAAATGGAGCATCAGATTCAAATGAATGTTCTAAAATAGTAAGAATTGGATTTATAGACTCGATTGCATCGGATCCTGGTCATGATGAGGGAGGAGACGGTGGATGTTCAGCAATTTCATGCATTATATCTTCTCCCTGTAGCACAACTGGACCTTGTAGTTGGAGAGAGACTTGTAATGGGTGTAGTTGTGGATTTGCACAGACAGACTTTGGAGGTAGTGATAGATGCGGAGAATAAATAAACTAACTTCAATAAAGCACATAATAATATAGGGTCTTTTTGAACCTATATTATTATTTAATTAAATCTAATTTTAATGAAATTCGCGTTATTTGCCACCCTTTTATCATGTAGTTTTATCTCCTGTTCTTTTTATGAGAGAGACATAGATTATATAGAAGTTCATGCGATCAAATATGATCACGATCTTATGTCGGTTGAACATTCATTTGAAGATGTTAAATTTTTAAACCCTGGTGACATAGTAAATATTTCTGATAAATACTTGGTAATTAGTGATGCTGACTCCGATGGGTTTATTAAAGTTTTCAAACTTCCAGAATTGGAATATTTATACTCCTGGGGGCAGCAAGGAAGAGGACCAAATGAATTTCTATACATTCCTTTAAATGAGATTAATACAGAAGATGAAAATATATTATTATATGAAATTGGCACTCGTTCTTTAAGAAAGTATGTAGTCAATGACACTACACTAATACCAGTCAGGGAATTATCTTTGCAATATGAAGGACAAACTAATTCGTTAACAGGAATTACTAAAATACATGAAGAATTATACATCGCTGAGAATGGGGTGGATTTTGAGGATAATGATTCGGAGTTTATTGCACTTCAGCCAGATAATGAAACCCCACTTTTTAAATTTGGAAATTATCCTCCAACTGAATTAGATGGGTATGAAAAGGTTTTTGAATTTCTTAAAACCACAGCTGCCTCAAAAAATGGATCCAAAACTGCAGCATT
>JBGTFX010000175.1:0-4260 GCA_041747055.1 Balneolaceae bacterium | reverse complement strand
CGGTTTTCCGGCAACCGCTTTTCTGATGACGGTAGGAATCAGTTTTTCGAAGTGTTGATGGGGTCCAAAATTATTTGAGCAGTTGGTAATGATCGTATTCATTCCATAAGTGTGATGGTACGATCGAACCAAAAAATCACTTCCGGCTTTTGTTGCAGAATAGGGAGAGTTAGGTGCATATGGAGTGCTTTCGCTGAATGATCCGTTATCTCCCAGCGTACCATATACCTCATCCGTAGATACATGTACAAACCGCCCTTTTTCCATCGGATTGATCTCATCAAACCAAAGCTGACGACACTCCTCAATTAAATTAAACGTGCCCACCACATTCGACAGCACAAACGGCTCGGGGCCTTTTATGGAATTATCCACGTGGCTTTCAGCCGCCAAATGAATCACCCCTTCCGGCTTAAACGACTGCACGATTTCGCGAACGGAATTACGATCGGTCAGGTCCATTTTTTTAAAGTGATAGTTCCTGGAATGCTTCAGAGATTCCAGATTGGTGATGTCTGATGCATAGGTAAGCTTATCAATATTAAATATTTCAAATTCCTGGTAGTGTTTGTTCAGATGTAAAATCAGGTTTGAACCGATAAACCCGGCTCCTCCTGTAACAATCAATCTCATAATGTTTCTTTTGTTTTAAAATAAATCTTTTGATTCCAACTCCTTCAGAAGGGGTTGCTCTTTGTCTTTTTCTGATAAAATAGGATTGTCTACTTTCCAGTCAATTTTCAGTTCGGGATCATCCCATCGCACGCCTCTTTCTAGCTCTTTGTTGTAATAGTCATTGCATTTATAGTAGATGGTGGCTTCATCAGAAAGAACGGAAAAGCCGTGGGCAAATCCTGTAGGAACCAGCAACATGTGCCGGTTTTCTGAACTTAATTCTGTTGAAAAAGACTCTCCAAATGTTGGTGAGTTTTCACGTAAATCTACAGCAACATCAAGAACTTTGCCTTGAACAACCATTATGAGTTTGGACTGTGATGCCGGGGGCAGCTGGTAGTGCAGTCCCCGAATTGTGTTCTTTTTTGAGGTGGAAATATTATCCTGCACAAAGTCCAGTTCAATGCCATGATGTTTAAACAGATCCTGACGATACGCCTCCAGAAAATGACCACGCTGATCGCCATAAATCTTTGGCTTGATGAGTTTCACATTTTTTAAGGATGTTTCTTCAATCTTCATTCTTCAGTAGTTATTTGATGGATAAGTTTTTCTAAACCGATCTCCCAAAATATCGGCTGCAAACCTGCACTTTTCAATTTATAAGTATTCAGATAAGAAAATGCAGGCCTTTTTGCTTTCGAAGCAAACGCAGTTGAAGATACAGGATTTAAATGTGGTGAATCGCCCGACATTTCGAATATTTTCTCCGCCAGTTGAAACCATGTTATTGCCCCTTCAGAACTTACATGATAATACCCGGATTTCTTTTTCTCAATTAAGCCTATTGTTTTTTCAACCACATCAAAACAAAATGATGGTGACCCCAGTTGGTCATTTACCACATTCATTTCCGACTTTTCTTTTCCCAGGCGAAGCATTGTTCTTACAAAGTTATTTCCATATTGGCCGCATAGCCACGAAACCCGTAGGATCAGCCAGTCACCATTCAGATTTTCGATTGATTTTTCTCCCGCCCTTTTTGTCTTTCCATACACATTCACCGGATTGGAATCGGCATCCTCGGGATATCCATCGGGAAAAACATTTTTATCATCCGTGGTGCCTGCAAATACATAATCTGTGCTGTAATGAATAAGCTTCGATCCATATTCTATGCAAGCAACAGCGAGATTTTTCACACCAATTTCATTTACTTTCAACGCTACATCCGGCTCATCTTCGGCCTGATCTACTTTAGTATACGCCGCGCAATTTATGACTACTTCGGGATTTACAACTTCAAAAACCGTAAGTATATTTTCCGAGTTCGTGATATCAAGTTCTTTTGATCCAAATCCGAAAACGTCATGATCAGAATTTTTCAGAAACTCCATCCACTCCCGCCCCAATTGGCCCCTTGCGCCGGTAATTAAAAATCTCATCTATTTAGTTTATACGCTAATCGATTGGCATTTTTATACGATTCCGGTGTTCCGGCATCAGTCCACCAACCCTCTAAAATGGAAAATTTCATCTCTCCATTTTTGATGTAATGATTATTCACATCGGTTATTTCCAGCTCTCCCCTTTTTGATGGTTTCAGATTTTTGATCAGATCAAAAACAGCTGAATCAAACATATAGATTCCTGTTACGGCGAAATCTGATTTGGGTTGACCAGGTTTTTCTTCAATGCCAATAATATTGTCATTTTCAATTTCGGCCACGCCAAATCGTTGGGGATCTTCTACCTGCTGTATTAATATTTGAGCTCCGCTGCCGGAATAGTTCTCTATCGCTTTATCAAGTGACGCTTCGAATATATTATCGCCCAAAATTACGGTCATGGAATCATTTCCCACAAAATTTTCGGCCAAACCAAGTGCTTGTGCTATTCCACCCGCCTCATCCTGAACTTTGTAGGTAAATCTGCACCCAAAATCTTTACCAGAACCCAGTAAGTTCACCACATCACCCATATGATCGGTACCGGTTACGATTAAAATCTCCGTGATTCCGCTTTCGGTCAGCTTTTGGATAGGGTAATAGATCATTGGTTTATTACCAACCGGTAACAAATGTTTATTCGTAACCTTAGTAAGAGGAAATAACCTTGATCCTGTTCCACCTGCGAGTATTATGCCTTTCATATACATTCGTTAAAATAATTTCATATGATTAATCGAAAACTACACTTCTGCAAGTCAGGCAACCGACATAGTTAAGTGTATTCTAATGCATAGAATATAAGTTTTGTAGCTATTTTGTAACGTTCATTATATTTATGTGTATTTCCTACTTTATAAGGTATGAGAATTGATCGTCTCTCTAAAATTTTAGTTTTATCGTGGCTCTGCTTTTTACTTGGCGGCAGTATGTTTACGGCCATGGCTCAGGATGTAATAGGTACATCGGGCGGAACCGGGATTTCTATTGACAATGTAGCTTCAGGTACATACTCACCTCTTTCAGGGCCTTCTATTCGGGAAACATCTGCTGGCCAACTAATCAATAATGGTACTATAGTACTCACACTTCCCCCGGGGTATGAATGGAATACCAATGCAACTATTACATTGGAAATTGTTCCTCGAGGTTCTCAAAACACCTCTCTTGTCGCAGTTTTTACATCAATCAACACTACAGATATCACTTTCACCATCACTAGCGAAAGCAAGTCCGGTGGAGCTGGGCAAGGGCCCGGGCGTATTGATATAAGTGGTTTAGAAGTACGTCCTACCAATACAACCGTTCCCAATTCCAATGAAATTACTAACACGGGAACCACAGGACCCAAAGATATAACCTATGGAAGTTTGAGTACATCTGTTGGGGCAATATCCCAGGTTTTAGTTGAGTCTAAAGCTGACGGAAGTGGCCAGGTTGTACCATCGCAAGATTTACGAGCCGGTGATAATTTAACCGTTTTCGCAATAGCCCGTGATATTGGAAATAATTTTATCCAAAATATTGCATTAAACGATCCTGCAGATTGGTCTCTCATTAATATTACAGGTGCAGTGACTCCATCTGCACTCACCGCTGCATCAAACAGACAACAAGCTACACTGTTATCACAGCAAACCGGGACAGCTCAAATCAGAGCCTTTTTTAATGGTGTTACCCTAATCTCATCCGAAACTATTACCATTACACCACGAACTGCAAGTAGTTTGAAAATTGGAACTCAACCTTCTTCTACGGCTACTGCAGGAGTACAATTTGTATCGCAGCCTGTTATTCAAGTGCTCGATCAATTTGGAAACCTTGTAACTACGAATAGCACTACTGAAATTACCGTTGATGTTGAAACAGGAGACGGAGATCTGTTTGGTACAAAAACAATCACAGCTACTAACGGTGTTGTAAGCTTTACAGATTTATCAATACAAAAATCAGGGGTTTATACACTTCGTTTTTCTGCAAACGGATTTGATAACGTAATTTCAAATGAGGTTACCGTTACTGCCGCAAATCCAACTGATTTGGTATTTAATCAACAGCCAAGCACCGTTTCACAAAATAGCATAATAACTCCCCCAGTAGAACTACAATTGCTTGATGAATTTGCAAATGCTGTAAAGGTAAGCGGTGTAGAAATATCAATTAGTGAAGAAGTTTATTTTGCCAATAACTCCACATT
>JBGTFX010000174.1:0-15762 GCA_041747055.1 Balneolaceae bacterium | reverse complement strand
GGTTTTATAATCAATCGAGAAGCGAATACCACAGCTTTTGTCTTAGAGATAAATGAAGAGAAAAATACCTATCCGAATCGAAACAGAATTATTGATTCAGTAAATGATATTACCAAAAGCTACACTGACAAATATCAATTTCATAAATCCGGTATCCCATATTTCAGAAATCAGTATGTAAATTTACTGAACAGTGAAATAGTAATGTACATTGCGATTTCTTCACTCTTGATTATTTTGTTGCTTTTCTATCTTTACAGAAGTATTTGGGGCGTTCTGTTTCCGATGATAATCGTATGGACCACCCTCCTCTTCACAATTGCACTTATTCATCTATCAGGGGGATATCTCGAAATAATGAGCAGTACGATAGCCCCGATTCTACTCTGCGTAGGCGTGGCGGACGCCATTCATATGATTTCGAAGTTTGATGATGCCCGCGAAAACGGGTTGAATAAACGGAAGTCTATCATTGAAATGCTGCAAACACTGGGAAGTGCTACATTTTTAACCAGTATCACCACTGCTATTGGTTTTGCCACTTTAATGAGCAGCACGGTTGTACCCATGCAAAAATTTGGTGCTTATACTGCACTTGGTGTTCTATTGGCTTATGTGGTTACTATTTTCTTTCTGCCTGTAGCACTCACAAAATCTAAAAAAGACAGGGTATTCAATGAGAAGTCCGGCTCCTTTTATTCCGGCCTGAATTTTTTACTAAATAAAATTTCAAGCCTTAACAGATATCATTATCCCAAGGTTTTAATTGGGGGATTACTTTTAACGCTCATTTTTATATCGGGAATTAGAACAGTTGATGTAAACGGTAAAATATTTGACGATGTAAGTGAAGACACTGAACTCATGCAAGACAGTAGGTTTTTCGAAGATAATTTATCCCCTCTATTTCCAATGGAATTTCTTATCAATACCGGAGAACCTGATAAAGTATTGACTCATGATCTTCTTCAAAGAATAAATCATTTTGAAGAATACCTTATGAGCTTCGATGAATTCCACAGAACTGTAAGCTTAAATACATTGGTTAAAGAAGTTCATTATTTATTTGATGAGGATAAACTCAATGGAAAAACTCTTCCTAATACGGATCAATCCATTGCACAATATGTTTTTTTACTGGAAATAAATGACGCTGAGGAATTAACCAGACTTGTTGATTTCGATTATCAAACAGCACGAGTAACAGCTTTTACGGAAGATGCTGGATCAAAACGTATTAATGAAATGCGTGCTGAAATGTCAGATTACTTGAATGAAAATTTTCCGGAAGAAATTGTCACCGTCACCGGTACTACTATATTGAGTGCCGATTTAACCCATAAAATTGTCTATTCACTCGCATGGAGTATAATTCTTGCGGTAATTGCCATTTCTTTAATTATGACACTGTTATTCAGAAATGCAAAAATGGTTATTATTTCATTGGTACCTAACATCATCCCCCTGCTTGTGGTTGCAGGAATAATGGGTTTTTTAAACATCGACATTAAGCCATCAACTGCCGTTATATTTACCATTGCGCTGGGGATTGCTGTGGATGATAGTATTCATTATTTGGCAAGATTCAGATTGGAATATTTAAAAAGCGGAGATTTAGAAGCTTCACTTTATACAACAACGATCCGAACCGGCCGGGCAATAATCATTACAAGTTTAATATTAATTGCCGGATTTGGTACCCTCATCACAAGTGCATTTACTTCTACGGCCATGATGGGAATATTGGTCTGTTCAACAATTCTAACAGCTGTTATAGCTGATCTGTTTATTCTTCCGTCTCTCTTTTACTGGCTGAAACCAAAGCTGTCTATTTAAAGAAGATTCTCTATTGTCTCAATAATTTCCCTGTGGATAATATCTACATCCTGGGCAGCATCTATTGTTCTGAACCTTTTTTCTGATCTGCTCAAAGCATCAAATCCTTTCGCTACCTCTTTGAAGAAAGACAACCCTGCTTTTTCCATTCTGTCTTTTGCAGTGTTTTGTGTTCTTTTAGCAGCCACTTCCGGATCAATACGCAGGTAGAACGTTATGTCAGGTTTGGTTTGATGAGACGCAATTGAATTCAATAAGTTTATATGGTCAAGTGAGGAGGATTTTCTCCCATATCCCTGATAAGCTGTAGTTGAATCATAAAAGCGATCGAGGATTACAATATCATTCTTCTTTAGAAGTGGAATTACTTTTTCCGAGATCAGCTGAGATCGTGCTGCAGAAAACAGCAGAAGTTCTGTGATGGGATCCATTTCATCAGATTCATGCAGAAGCAGTGTTCTAATATGTTCAGATATTTCAGTTCCGCCGGGCTCTCTAAACAAGTGATTACAATGATTATGCTGATCAAAATAGTTCTTTAAAAGAGAGATTTGGGTAGATTTACCGCATCCGTCGATGCCTTCGAATGATATAAGCACAATTTAAAATCAAGTGTTAAAATCGTCCATCCAATCGATGGGTTCCTTTGGCATTACAATTGCCATGGCTATATAAACAAGAAAAAAGCTTCCATATCCAAGAAAAAATGTTGCCACGAAGATAAGTCTTAATACTGTAGAGCTCATGCCAAAATATTTTGCTAAACCTCCACAGACACCGAAAATTCTTTTATCCGTTCGGGAACGGGTTAATTTGCTGCCAACTGATGAAGAAATACGTTGAGCAAACGACTCCTTAGTCTTGTATTTTCTTTCTGACTTTGAGTAGGCTTCTTCATTGTACAGAAATTTATCAAGATTATCTCTGGTCTTTTGATTCTGCATATTAACTTTTTCCTTTTGCGCAGTTTTCTTCTTTCTTCTGCTTTTAATCATTCCTAAACAGGTTACCCCTAATATACCTCCGGCCAAATAAGGAGCTACTTGTATCATCCCGCTCAAAAATGAAAGAGATTCAAAACCGAATGTTGATCCAATAAGGTGTCCTATGTAGCTGAACGATACAAATATGAAAGCTAGTCCTGCAATGGTTTTAAAATTCCATATACTTTTTTCGGGCTTTTTATCTTCCTTGTCCAAAAAGTTATTAAGGGTATTTTGTAAATCCTTTTCACTTATATGAATAGAACTTGCTGTACTTGTTGATCTCGTTTTTTCGCTCATCATACTAAATGTTTTGATTTAACCTTTGCTACGAAATAAGGTTAAAACTGTTACACTAAAACTACGTCAAATTTTTAGACTCTGTTATTACGATATCTAATTTTTTATCAAACGGTTCAATGGGCAGGCTGTTTTCGGAAAGTTGACAATCGAATGCTAATCCAATATTGTAGGTATTTGTGAGACTCAAAAAACGATCATAAAACCCCATTCCATAACCTAACCTATTTTTTAGATAATCTACAGAAACCACTGGTACCAAAACAATTGATAAATGATTGATGGGAAATAAATTTTCTCTTTTTGGTTCTGCCACTCCCCACTTATTTGTCTCTAAATCGTCAAGTGAATCAATCAGATGGTGAGAAAGCATCCCTTCATTTTCTATTTTTGGAACAACTACCCTCTTCTCCTGGTCAAAACAGAATTGGATAATTTCTCGGGTTGAAACTTCATTCATACTACTCATAGAAACGTAGGTATGAACCACATTAGAAGCTGTAAATTCCGGTAGTTGATACAGCTTCTCCTGTATTAATTTACTTTTTTGATTAACCTGTATATCTGATAGTGATTTTCGGAATTTTAGATATTTCTTCCGAAGTAAAGATTTATTCTCTACAACATTTTTTCCCATTATAAATAGATCAATTTATGACTATCAGGACGCTTTTCTGCTAAGGTTTCTTCTAATTGATCCCATATTTTCGGGCCATACTTATTCATAAAGTATATAAAGGCTATCTCCCTTTCCTGCAAATTGTTATTTGGAAAAAGGTTGTTTTTTATTTTAGCAATACGATCGAGCTGAACTTTTTCTTGATGTTTGACTGATTTGTAAGCTTTTCCTTTTAATTTGTCCAATTCGTTAAAGTAAACTGCTGTTACCTTTCCTACACTGCCCGCTAAAGAAGGATCAATCTCATGAATCTCATTTTTTTTCTTTTTAGTGAGTTCTTCCATTTGATTTTTCCAGATACCAAACAATCTTTCGATATCAACATCTTCCGTTCTTTTTACAAAATCCTTCTCCAGATCTTCAATTCTATTATTGTATTCAGCAATAGAAAATGGAAGTTTATCAATTATACGTTCCACTGAAGATTCTATCAGTGTCATGCTAAACCTGGGCACAATTACCGGCATCTTCATGCCAAATACTTCATACATCGATTTCATTTGAGCGTAGTAAGCAATCTCACCCGGCCCGCCTATATAAGCTATTGTCGGCAGTAAATGATCTTGTATAACCGGCCTAAGAAATACATTAGGTGAAAAACGCTCAGGAGAATTCTCTATTTCTGAAACCAATTCTTCGCATGTCCACTCTTTCTCAGCCGCAGACCATTTTTCATCGTCGAAATTTATTTTTATTCGGTTATTATCATCATTTAAATAAAACAAATTGGAAGATTGCACCTGAACCTGACCATGATACTGATCAGAAATCAGCCTATAGGTTGTATCATCAAGTGCTTCATTAATTTCGGCATTTTTTGTAATTGATTGCTTGATGATTTCTTTAGAAAAACTTTTGATAGGTTTTGCTTGGCTGCCTGCTAAAACAAGCCCTTGTTCACCAAACAACTGTAAAAGCCAATTCCCAAAAGCTACTTTAAAAGATTTACCTTTTCCATAGGCTTGATGAATATCTGTCCATAAACGATCATGAAAATCAGTTTCTCCCAAGTGTTCACCTATCTCTTTTTTAAAAGATAGAAATTCTTCCGTGAATTTAATTTCCCCTACGGGTGGAGTAAAATTATCGAATAACGGTTGAGAATATATTATAGAAGATGTTGTTCCATTTTCAGGTATGCTTAAAGAGATAACTTCCGGATAGTCGTGATCTTCATCAGCAAGCCAAAAAACGGGTACTACAGGCCTTTTTAGTTCTTTCGACCACTTCTTTGCATAAATAAGCGCAGTAAGTGTTTTATACAATGTAAAAAGAGGTCCGCCGTAAATAGATAATTGCTGACCGGTAACAACGGCAAGAGTTTGCGGGTCAGCAAGTTTGTTTATGCTATTGTAAACAGGTTCAGGAGCATCAAACTCCTTCTGAAATTCCGTTAAAAGAGAAACTACTTCCTCCCTGTTTGAGGGAAAAGAAAATGTATCAGCTTTCTTTCTTAAAGCGTCACCATCAAAAGGATTAGCATCAAAGTAATTTAAAAGTTTTCCGGAATTTGAAATATAATCTTTGAACAATTTTGGAAATGGAAGTTCATCAAACTCAATAGAATCGTATTTCACTTTATCCTTTTAGCTTATTTATCTGATCCCTTATTTTCGCGGCTTTCTCATAATTTTCGGTATCAATGGCTGTTTGCAGCTCATTTTCTAATTTTTCAATACCGCTTAATTCCTTGCCGGGATCAATTTTCCGACCTTTTGAGGCTGGCGACGTTGACTCTTTTGGGTCTTCTGATTCAATACCTGCATTTTCCAGTACTGAACTTTCTACAAAGATAGAAGCACCAAATCTTATTGCAACCGCAATAGCATCACTGGGCCTTGAATCGAGCTCAATGGATTCACTATTTCGCGAATAAAATATTTTTGCAAAAAAGGTACCCTCTTTTAACTCATTAATTATCACCTGATCAACTTTTGTATTAAAACTGATCAACAGATTTTTTAGAAGATCGTGTGTCATCGGCCTTGGAGGTTTTATACTCTCCAGCTCAAGTGCAATTGCCTGAGCTTCAAAAGTACCAATAATTATCGGGAGTCGCCTGCTTCCATTCTTTTCAGTTAGTATAAGTGCATACGCACCACCGCTGCTTGGGCTGGTTGAAAGCCCCAAGATTTCCATCTCAATATTTTGCAATGTAGTCCCCTTCTTTTCTAAAGATTATAAGTATCTATAAGTTAAGGAATTTATTCAACCTGTTAAACTGAAACTCTTTCACTTACAATCTCCGGGTTAATAAAATTCCAATATGGATTTATTATCTTATACAATACATTAACGTTGAATTCTCATTTAATTACAATCAAAATGAAAGTTACAATTCAGGAAAAGAGAAATAAAAAAACCGGAAAACCTACAACTGTAATTTCAGGGATCACTCACAACCCCCAGGTTATCGAAAAATTGGAAAAAAAGTTAAAATCTAGTTGTGGCGCGGGCGGTCATGTAGAGGGGAAAACGATCATTATCCAGGGTTCTCATATCGATAAAATTTCCTCCATTCTCGAAAATGAAGGGTATAAATTATAAATATTCTTATTAAAAATAATTTTGTGTAACAATTCCTCATTTCGATAGTCTTATAAGTAAGTGGTTCTTTGTATTGACTAAATAGATATTCTTTTGGAAATAGAAAATAAATCGATCAATATTTTGCTCGTCGAAGATGACGGTGTACAGCAGATTATAATGGAACGATATATAAATAAACTTGGACACAACGTTTTAGCTACTGTATCTGAGGGAGAAGCAGCAGTACGCTCTGCAATTCAACTTGAAGGTATCGATCTTATTATCATGGATATTCGTTTGGGTGATGAATTGGATGGTATAGACGCAATGAAAAAAATCCGTGAATCTTCTAATGTTAAGGTTATTTATGTTACAGGTAATTCTGAACCTGCAACCAAAAAAAGAGCTAAAGAGACTAATTTTGAAGATTTTATTGAAAAACCGGTTACAATTCAAAAAATTGAATTAGCTATAAACAAAGCATTTGCCCTATCTTAAATATTGAATGCTAAGTTGTAATTTTTTCTACCTGTACATCGTTGAGTAAACAAAAAGTAGTTGCATGAGAGCTTATCTACTAACCATTTTTCTATTTATTGGTGCAAGTGAAGTTTACTCTAATGGATTTTCGATTGAAGCCGAAAATGATACCCTTAAAGTAGGTTTGGTTTTAAGCGGAGGTGGGGCAAAAGGAATTGCACACCTTGGAGTTATACAAAAATTGGAGGAAGCCGGAGTTCGAATTGATTATATCACCGGAACCAGCATGGGGAGTATAATTGGTGGATTGTACGCAATTGGCTATACAACAGATCAAATCATAGATATGGCTCGATCTAATACGTGGGATAATCTTTTCACGGAACGGCCTCACAGAAGATATTCTTCAAATTATCAGCGTGAATTTGATGGGCGTACCTTGGTTTCATTTCCTATTAGAGAGGATAAATTAACACTTCCAATTGGACTAATTAGTGGTCAAAATATTTACTCATTTCTATCACGCATAACCTGGCCCGTACATGGTATTAGTAGTTTTGATGAATTTCCTATACCGTTTGCAACTATGGCAACGAAGCTGGAAACCGGTGAAAGTGCTCTATTTCGATCCGGTTATTTGCCGGATGCAATGCGGGCAAGTATTTCGATTCCTTCACTTATTAAACCACACGTAATAGATGGAATAGCCTATATAGATGGTGGACTCTCCAACAATCTGCCTGTTGATGAGATAATAGAAATGGGAGCAAACTATGTAATTGCCGTAAATGTAGCATCTCCTCTTATGCCGTCAGATAGTCTGAAATCATTCTCAGCGGTATTTACTCAAACAATGAATTTCAGGATTAACGAGCGAATTGATCAACAGAAAATTAAGGCGGATATATATATCACACCAAATGGTATAAATAGTTTTGAAATTATTGATTTTGGTAAGGTTGATGAACTTGTTAAGGTCGGTAGAGACGCGGGTGATAGCCATTTTGATGATTTTAAATCATTAGCCGAACGACAAAACAATCCTGCTCCATTACGTACTGGCATTGGAAATTTTGATGCCATTCCATTTAATAATTTTATTATAAAGGGAAATGATCAGATTAGCGATGAATTTATAAGAGATGAGTTTTTATTTAGAAGCGGTATGTTTTTAACACCAGAAGAGATCGAGCAGAAAATAACAAAGCTTTACAGTTCAGAACTATTTGATCTTATTACCTATCGTATTTTACCGGATACACCTAATTATTTTAATCTTCAAATAAATGTAGAAGAAAGTAAAACGGATGCATTAAAAATTGGCTTACGTTACGAAACCCAAACTCAGGCGTCATTAATTTTCAGTACAAATTTTAGAAATTTAATCTATAACGCTTCTACCACTCGGATAAATTTGCGACTAGGAAGTGAAGTAAGATTTAATATAGACCATCTATCCTACCGGACATTAGGTTCACGGGTCGCGCTTCGATCAAATTTCCTCTACGAATCAGAAAATATTAATGTAATTCAAAATGGCAATACTCAAGCCAGGTATAGAAATCATTTTGGAAGAATTGAAATATCAATGGGCAATTATTTAAGCTCTAACTATTTTATAACCGGTGGAATTAGAGGGGATTTTATAGAGATGTTCAATGAAATAAATGCGGAATTTATTGAACCATCCGACCAGAACCATCACTCTGTCTTTGCAAGATTTAAAATAGACAGGTTAAATAGAAGTGCCTACCCCACCGGTGGGCATAAAATTGTTACTGAAGCTCACCATAGCAGCTCCTTATTTTTAAGCCCTTTAGATTATTCCCGATATTCTTTTTTTTGGGAAGCACTTTATGGTATTCACAAAGATATCTCATTTCGTCATCTGTTTTTAGCCGGATATACAAGTGGTGAAGAGTTGCCATGGAGTTATTGGTATTCGGTAAATCGACTCGACTCAAATTTTGGTTATATTCGATTCGGAGGGTTTAGCAGGTATGAATTAACTTCAAGAAACGTTCAGATGGCATCTTTAGGTTTTCAAATCGAGCCTTTTTATCACCGGTTTATAAATGTTGATGCATATGCAGGTCGGTTTTTAGAAGAATGGGATCTGAACCGAGATAATATTAACTTTGGTGTGAGCTTAGGTATCGGAGCATTAACCATTATTGGCCCTATACAAGGACTTTTATCTTTTAGCAGAACACATCCGTTTTTAGGAGAACTTCAAATTGGGTATTCATTTTGACATCTGAAGCAGCAATTAAAGGAAGCATAAAAAAGATTGAAAAAGAATTACAATCCAATCCGGAGGATGCCAATCTTCTAAATAATTTAGGGGTTGGATACTATCTGATTGGAAAGTATGATGAATCCATTGCTGTACTAAACAAAGCAATACAAAAGGAAAAAAGTGCTCATTATTTCTTTAACCTTGGAAACGCATATTCAGAAAATAATAATGAACAATTTGCAATAGACTCCTATTTACAAGCTCTTGATCTCGATCCCAATCATATTGGATCACTAAATAATCTGGCGGATGAGTATGAGCTTGTAGGGCAAACCGATAAAGCTCATGAATTATTTCACTATTTAACTTATCTCCAACCTACTGATCCCCTCTCCCACTTTAATTTAGGAAACTTCTTTTTACGCCAAAATCAGCATATAGAAGCTGCTAAATGCTATGAGAAAGCATTAGAAAAAGATCCTGAGTTTATAGATGCTTATTATAATATTGGCTGGATACTTCTTAAAGCAAAAGCTTATAGACATGGATTAGAGTATGTTGAAAAAGGATTAAGCATAGATCCATCTCATGATGATCTTATTGATTTGAAAAGTGAGCTACTAGGTGCTTAAGAAGTAGTAGCTTTCTGATTTTGCTCTATCAACTTAGAATTTCTCTCTTGAATCTCATTTTCTAATTCAATTGCGAATTTAGCCGACATTCGTTGATCGAAACGATCACTCACACCCTTTTCATCTAATCTCTTTAATAGATTGTGAATTCGTATGCCTGACTGTGCAGTTTGGCGGATTTTTAAGTTTTTATCCTGAAGCTCTGAGAATGATTGTAATTCAGCTTTGGATAAATTACACTCCGAAAAATCTGCGATTATCTCATTGATTACATATTTAAATGTTTTAAAAGTCATGATGCAGTAGCAATCTTAATTTGTGTTATACAGTTGCTACTGCATCGACTTTAAAATGTTTCCGACTTTACGTAATCGCCAATTAAATCCTGCAGCTGTTGTCTTGCTCGGTTAATTCGAGACTTTACAGTACCCATTGCAGTGTCTGTTATCTCTGAAATTTCCTCATACGATAATTGTTGGATGTCTCGCAGAACAATCACCTCACGGAAGTCCTCGTTCAATTTCAATAAAGCTTTTTCAAGTTCAGCTACAGACATTTTTTGATGAAGTTGATCATCCTGCAGAATTACAGAATCTTCAATTTCATATTCGCGTGATTCAGAATCATTTGGATCGGCATGCATGGAAATTTTAGTCATTCGTTGCTTTTTCTTGTACATACTTTTAGCAAGATTTAAAGCAATGGTATACATCCATGTAGATAATTTGGCAATTCGTTCGTAAGAGTGACGACTTCTGTATACTCTTAAAAATGTTTCCTGAACCAAATCTTCACAATCCTGGTGGTTGTGAGTATATCGAAATAAAAAGTTGTGCAATCGATCTTTGTATCTTTGTACAATAATATCAAATGCTTGGGTCACACCAATTTGAAGTTGTTCCATCACATCTTCATCGGATAACGTCCGTAGACTGGTAATTCTTGAAGCTTCCATAATAGTACCCCGTAATTCGTAGTTGCTGTTAGTTAATGCAGTATTGGGATTAACCAATAATGCGCTTAATCAGCAGAAGAAGAATCGAGGGGGTATCCAGAGTGCTGAAGCCTTTTGCAGAACGATCTGCATCTAAAAGAGCTTCGAAGATCCTTGGCATTTCCGAAAGTTGATATTGAGAAGCATCTTTCCACTTAAAGTTAAAAACATAATTGCTGTTAACTCCGAGTTGAGATTGAATTTGAGCTTTATTCAAGCCTTTCTCCATCAATCGACGTATTTGCCAAACATCACTAAACACACTGTAAAAGAACCCCACGGTACGAATAACTTCTCCCGCTTCTGCATTACTCTTAAGCAACATCTGTTCCGCAATGCCAAGCGATTTTTCGAGTTTTCGTTCAAATAGGGCTTCTTTTAACTCAATCGCCGAATACTCGCGATATGAGCCTATTATTTTTTTTACATCGTTTAATTCAACACGATGGTTAGTGTCTACAAAAGTGCACACTTTTTCTATTTCTGTAGACAGTAGTGTAAGATTGTTACCCACAAGTTGGGTTAATATTTGGGCTGCACGACCATCAATCTCTTTTTTATGATTTTGTTCCGCCCAATTAATCACCCAATCGGAAAGTTTGTAATCAGGTAAAAAATCAAAGCCGAATTTTCCAACATGTGGATTTTTCCCTGACAACGATTTTCCAAATGCCGTTCTTCCATCCGGGGTTTTACTGTCTATTAAGCATAAAATGGTCGAAGGATTGGGGTTTATTACATAATTCTCAAAATCCCCCAACTCTCCATCTTCTCTCTCAACGGATGTCAGTTTTAAGAAATCACGTACAATTACCACCCTTATATCACTCATCATGGGAAAACTTCTGGCAACTCCCAACACTTTTTGAGGTGTACAATCCCGGCCGTATAAAAGATCAAAGTTGAAATCTTTCTGTTCCGGCGGAATAAGATTGGCAATCTCATCCTGAAGATTATCAATAAAAAATGTTTCCTCTCCATGAAAATAATACACCGGTTTCCGTTGATTCGGATCCCGAATACTTTTCAGCGCATCTTGATAAAAGTCTATGCTTGAAGGCCTTGCCAAAAGTGGTGTATTTCAAGAATTAGTAAGAAAATAAATGATGTTTGATGATAGAGAAAGTGATCAACAATCACCATTGGTTTTCAGAATTTTGTGGTTATTCTGCAATTAAATTTTAGCCAACCACGAAACGGTATCCACGCCATCCGGTCTCCAATAAATAGGTGGTTGTTGAGCATCAATTATAAGTTCAGTTTCAATTCCATCTATTTCTACTGATGGATCTTTTACATAAACCGTTTGAAGTCCGTTTTTATAATGATCAACTAACTTTGTCAACGTATCCTTATCGCCTTTCACCCAATGCAATATAAAGGGCTCTTGCGGTTCTATGTCTGTCTCTTCAATTAAAAAGTTATCAAGCCACGCCTGTTCAACTCCCAATGCTTTGTTATAAGCGAATCGCTGATAAAGGGACGGCGGAGCTTTTTCATGCAGTGGTGCAGACAAAAAGAATTTTTCGATATAATCGGTAAAACTACACTTCTTAGAATGCAGGCCAAATGGTGCCACAACCATCGCTACTGATCTGCAACCCTGCCCACCATATCGAAAGACTGCATTTGTCAACTGATCCATAGTATCGGGTAACGAATCTTCGATATAGGCAATCGAAAAGTGTGCGGTTCGTACCAATGCCGGTGTTTGAGGTTTCACAAGTTTTAAATCAATAAGTTTATCAAACACGGTATCAACAGAATTCGTTGATCCGGAAAACAGAACGGCGTCGGAAAGAATTTTTGGGAGCTGAGTCAAATCAGTAGACCATTTGCCTTTCTCTACTAAACCTGCATTCTGCAGTTTTTTTAGTAATGAGGGAATCAGGTAAGGATCTTTTCGCGAAATTTTTCCTGTGTAGTAATGCCCGGACACTAATACTGCCAATAAATCCTGAAGTCCTACCAGTGGAATATTACCCGCGTGCAGACAGAGAATTCTCTTTATTTTTCGGTTTGATGGTTTTCGATTCAGAGGTTCAGCCCATCTTAAAAGATCTCGTTTATTTAATGTTTTTTTAAAAACTAACAGTTGATGTTTGATGTCTTCGAAACTGAAAAAACCTTCATTAACTGTTTTATCAATGGCTTCTTTAAGATGGTAGTTGTTTGGATGCAACCATTCAAATATAACGGATTGTAACCGGTCAATTCTGTTTTCAATTTCCATCATCAATCCACATCTATTAAGAAATTACAACCACGTAAGTCTGTTGAATTCCATCTGCCTAAAACCTTAAACGTACCCGTTGTATCCATGACACCACGGTCGTCTGTAAGAATAAACGGACAGGAATAGATATTAGCCAAATCAATAATGCCAATTTTCCCCTCTTCACCGGGTTCACAAATACGGGTAGAATCTTTAGGGTCCCGAATTGAAACGTGTGTCCAATGCGGGAAACTGAATCTCTCATTGCCAATAGCGTAGAATTGACTCAACAATTCACACATTCCGTATTCTGAGTGGATATTTTCATCAGGAAGATCAAATCCTTCTGATAGTTTTTTTCTTAACTCAAATTTTTTCATCTCCCTCCTGTGTGTTTTCATACCGCCGGTTTCTATTACGGAAGCATTTACACCTAAATGAATTGGTTTTAAATCTATCAAATCAAGAAGTCCAAAAGCAGCCCCAAACAGAATCAGGTTTTTGCCTGACTGCTCAATTGCGGCTAATAGATCTTCATCAAGTGGTTCATTTAAAGGAAGAAATTGGCTTAGTTCATTGTTGCTTTCTTTGATCAACAAGTTCAGCATCCAGATTAATGATGAATATTTATTCTCATTATATCCGGGTGTATAGGCTAAAATAACAGAATTCGAGAGATCAAAATGCCGATTTAATTCGGTAAGTATAGTTTGGGAATAGAGTTGTTGATCCGCAATGAAATGTTGACTGCGTTCCAAAGAGCCGGTACCTGAGCTCTTAAAAACAAGTTCAGACTCTATGGTTGATGCGCTTAATTTCGTCTCTTTAAAAGCTCGAATGGGAAGAAGTGGAATTTCCCGAAGTTGGAAGTTATCACCCGAGGAGACAGAAAAATGATCAGAGAATATTTTGTATACAGAATTGTACTTTCGCTGAAACTGAAAAACATTTTCTGCTCTTTTTTTCAGGTCAATCTGATCATCAAATATGAAATCTGTATTTATATCTTCAGTTGATTTCATGATCGTTTATATATGATCTCAATGTTGGCTAACGAACCTTTTTCAGGCCTTTATGCCCAATGTCTTTACGAATGTAAGAATTTGAGAAGCTAATTTTATCAACGTTCGCATATGCATGATCAATGGCAGCCTCTAATGTATCACCATTTCCTACTACACTAAGAACGCGCCCACCATTGGTCACAAGTTTTTCATTCTTTAAAACTGTTCCTGCATGAAAAACGATGGCTTCGGGATCGATCGTATCAATGCCGGTTATCTCCATACCTTTATCATAACTGACCGGGTACCCATCGCTGGCCATCACCACACAACATTGATATCGATCATCTAATTCAATTTTTTCCTGATCGAGATTTCCTTCCGTTGCCACTACTATAAGCTTTAACAAATCACTTTTCAAAGATGGAAGAATAACCTGGCACTCGGGATCACCAAATCGACAATTATATTCCACTACTTTTGGCCCGGATTCGTTTATCATCAAGCCGACATAAAGAATTCCCTGATAGGGTGATCCTTCATCTTTCATTCCCTTAATAGTTGGAGCGATAATCTCATCTTCCACCCTCTTCATGAGTGATTTTGTGATGATCGGTGCCGGAGAGTAAGCCCCCATTCCGCCGGTATTTAAACCGGTATCGCCTTCCCCTATTCTTTTATGATCTTGTGCGTTGTGAATTACCTGAAACGAGTTCCCATCAGAGATTACAAATACGGAAGCCTCTTCGCCTTCCATAAATTCTTCGATCACCAGTTTTGATGCGGCCTCTTGCAGGCTGAAATCATTCTTAAGGAGTTTAAGTCGCTCTATGACCTCCTCTTCACTTTCACATATAAAAACTCCTTTACCTCCTGCCAAACCATCCGCTTTTAAAACAACCGGGTATTTCCCTTCTGATTGGATGTATGATAGAGCGTCATCAAACTGATCGGAAGAGAATGTACTATGCCTGGCAGTTGGAATAGCATGCTTTTGCATGAAGTCTTTGGCAAACTCCTTGCTTCCTTCAAGCATTGCCGCCCTTTGCCCGGGACCGAATACCGGTATATTTTTCTGATTAAAAAAATCAGCTATTCCATCCACCAAAGGCTGTTCAGGTCCAACAACAATCAGGTTAATTAGCTCTTTTTCAACAAATAGAGAAATCTGGTTAAAATCAGAAATATCAAGCTCTACATTAATTCCTAAAGAAGTTGTACCCGGATTACCCGGAGCAATATAAAGTTCTTCAAGCAATGGAGATTTGGCTATTTTCCACGCCATTGCGTGTTCTCTGCCACCGCTACCAAGTAATAAAACCCGATAATTTGTCATTATTAGATAATCTCTTCGGCAATTGAAATGATTTCAGAAAAGCTATCTGCTTGCAGACTTGCCCCGCCGATTAGTCCGCCATCCACATCTTTTTGCGACAATAGCTCTTTGGCATTTTCCGGTTTCATGCTGCCGCCATAAAGAATTTTCACCTCTTTGCTTGAAGATGCATCCCAGCGTTCAGCTATTAAATTTCGAATAAATGCGTGCATTTCCTGAGCCTGTTCAGGTGATGCTGTTTCGCCCGTGCCAATGGCCCAAACAGGTTCGTATGCCACAACAAATTTTAATGCGTCTTTTTTATCAATGGTTTTTAAAACTTCATCAAGTTGCTTTGTTACAACAGCTTCCTGATCACCACTTTTTCTTTTGTCTAATTTCTCCCCTACACAAACGATTGCAATTAGATTATCACTGATTACTTTATTCGCTTTTTGGGCGACTATAGAATCATCCTCATGGTAATACTCTCGTCTTTCGGAGTGGCCAACAATCACATGGGTTACGTTTAAATCTTTAAGCATCGTTGTGCTAA
>JBGTFX010000173.1:0-5127 GCA_041747055.1 Balneolaceae bacterium | reverse complement strand
TTATTCAGGTTACTTATTTCATCATCATAATTTTTTTCAAAATACTCAGGTGAATTATTATATATATTATCACATGAAGTAAAAATACCAGAAAGTAAAATTACTGAAATAAAACTGCACGCAACATACATTATTCCTTTTTTTGTCATAGTATTATAATTAGTTTAAAGTTTTGATAAAATTTCATGTTTATCTTGACCCACCAAACTCTTTGATGAATATTCCCTCCCAAGTAAATCTCAAAAACTTATCCACACAACAGAAATCGTTATTCCATTTCGGCATTTTGTATCCGATTTAAGCATAAATTATCCGATTTCGGCATTCAGTATTTTAAAACTACTCATCCATTCTCGCTTTTATAACATCTTCCCGCAATTGTGTGAGGGTAGTATCATAGTAGATCGATAAAAATTTATACAAAGCCTTTTCATCTCTCAACCCTATTTCTCTTGCTAAATAATAACCCGATAATTCAGGGTTTTCTGTCAGGCATGTAACCAACTCCACATACCTTCTTTTTCTTAGAAGTACCTTTGGTGAATTTCCATACGCTTTTTTCATAACCCTACACAACCACCTCTGTGAAACACCGGCTTCTTCGGCCCATGTTTGTACATCAGATATTGAACTGAGATTATCAATGATGATTTGGTAAGCCTGTTTCGCTTTATATCGTACATACGAGCTTTGTTTATTTTCTTGAGCCATGATGAATAATTTTTGAACAATAGCATTTTTTATGCTTCTCTTATTAAAAAGGAGATTGTTAAGCTAATTTTGTTACAAATATTAGGTTTTTCTAATTATTTATCTATTGAGGTATATGCCCATCTGTAAGGGTAATTCATGAATTACCCTTACAATAAAATCTATCCTCCTCCCATTTCGTTGGATTATTAATGATGTAATCCCGGATATGATGCAATGATTTGTCGTTTCGGATGATGTGTTCGTAATAATTCCGTTGCCAGAAACGGCGCCCTGTATTCCCAAGAAGAATGTTGACCTGTTTGGAAACATTCATTTTATACCATCCAATAATTTTTGGTAATAACATTTTCCGGCGTTTCATTTGTTCGTTTTTTGAATTGATTTTGAAACCATCCCGTAGGGGCAATTCATGAATTGCCCCTACGGGATTTTGTTCGAATTTATATTCGATACCAATAATTCCATGAAAATGATTCGGCATTACCACAAATTCATCCAATATTACATTTCCATACCGTTTAGGAATCTGGCACCAAAAATCACGTGCAACCACCCCATATTCGTTCAACCGCATTTCACCATCTGCAACATTCCCAAATATATGTTTACGATTATGCGTACAGATCGTGATGAAATATTCACCGGGCGATGAATAATCATATCCCTTCAGGCGGATGGATTGGCGGTTGTATTTATTGTGAGAACCCATTTTTAATCGGTTTTTTTCATCATATAAGGCCATCTGTAAGGGCAATTCATGAATTGCCCTTACAGATGCAGGTGATGCCCTTTCTTGTATGAACCCAAAACCCCAACTTCCTTACACTTTTTTTGCAACTCAAATCCATTTGCGTGATCTTAATAGTAGATCGACTTATCATCATCAATCACGCGAAAAATGAACTACCTAAAAGAAGAGAAAAGCCCCTATCTGCAGCAACATGTTGATAATCCGGTGGAGTGGTATCCCTGGGGGGATGAGGCTTTTGAAAAAGCAAAGAGAGAAAATAAACCGGTTTTTTTATCCATCGGATATGCAACCTGCCACTGGTGTCATGTGATGGCTCATGAATCTTTTGAGGATGAAGCTGTGGCGGAAAAAATGAACCGGGAATTCATCAATATAAAAGTGGATCGCGAGGAGCGTCCGGATATTGACCATACTTATATGACCATCTGCCAAATGCTGACCGGCCGTGGTGGATGGCCGCTGACCATCATCATGACTCCCGAAAAAGAACCCTTTTTTGGCGCTACTTATATCCCGAAAAATTCTCGTCAGCAGATGCTAGGGATGATGGATTTGATCCCTCAAATTGGGAAAGTGTGGAATCAAGAACCGGAACGTATCAAGCAGAGCGTGGAGAAAATTAAGGAAGGGTTTGGCAAAAGTTTAGAGCTGGGAAGGTCCATTCAGCCTTTCAAATATGAAATAGTAACAAAAGCTCAGTTAACCCTTCGAAATCAGTTTGATGAAGTTCATGGCGGTTTTGGCGGATCACCCAAATTCCCAAGTCCGCATAATCTTTTGTTCTTGATGAGATATTATCTGACAGAGCAGAATTCCGGCAAGAATGAAACAAAACATGATTCCATAGAAAATGACATCAACGTTCAGATGGTAGAGAAAACCTGTCGGGAAATGCGTTTGGGGGGAATTTGGGACCACATCGGGGGCGGATTTCATCGCTATTCAACGGATGAAAAATGGCTTCTTCCCCACTTCGAGAAAATGCTGTACGATCAAGCCACTTTATTGCTTGCCTACAGCGAAGCTTGGAAACTATCCGGTAATGAGCTTTTTAAAGACACCTGTTACCAGCTGTTAGATTATATCAACGAACAGCTGACTTCCGATGAAGGCGGGCTCTACTCAGCAGAAGATGCCGACAGTGAAGGCGTGGAAGGAAAGTTTTACGTGTGGACAACCGATGAGCTGAAAGACATTTTACCACCCGATCAGTTCACACTTTTTTGTGATCTGTTTGAAATTCAGCAACAAGGGAATTTTAAGGATGAAGCAACGCATCAGCTGACCGGTAAAAATATTCCTCACCTGAAGAAAACAGTTACTGAATTCGCTTTGGAAAGTGATCTTGATCCTGATACAGTGAACAAAGTTGTTCAGCAATCCATTAAATCACTTAAGGATGTCCGGGAAAAACGTGTTCGGCCGCAGCTCGATGATAAGATCCTGACCGATTGGAATGGCTTGATGATGGCCGCGCTGGCTACTGCCGGATCAATATTCAGGGATGATCGATTCACTGAAAAATCAAAGCAGGTCGCTGCGTTTTTAAAATCAAACTGTTTTACAAATGATCATAAACTTCTGCATCGTTACAAAGATGGGGAAGCCGGAATTAACGGGATGGCAGATGATTACGCCTTTACTATTTGGGGATTGATTGAGCTTTATCAAACTACTTTTGATGTTGATTATTTAGAGTCTGCCGTTATACTACATCAAACCTATACCGAGAACTTTTGGGATGATGAACATGGTGGTTTTTATTTCACTCCCGAGGATGGTGAGGAACTTCTCGGACGACAGAAAGAGATTTATGATGGCGCCATTCCATCATCCAATTCCGTGGCAGCGCTAAATGCATTTCGATTGGCCAGGTTAACCGGTGAAATAAAATTAGAGGAGCAGTCAGAAGAAATCCTAAACACCTTTTCTAAGTCTATCCTTGATGCTCCGGCAGGATACACCTTTTCGCTGATCACCCCATTGTTAATGCAAAGCAACCCGGTTGAAGTTGTCATAACCTGCAAAGAAAAAAACAGTGCTGTTAATGAAATCGTCAACTATTTGCAATCAATTGATCGTTTAAGAATTTCTATTGCCTTAAAAACGGAGGAAAATTCGAAGATACTAAAAAAGATTTCTCCATTTTCTGAGACATTCCCCGTCGAGGATCGTGCAGCGGTTTATATCTGCCGAGACTTCACCTGTGAAACCCCTGTTTATAGTTTAGAGGATGTGAAATCTCTTCTTGATCTGTAAGGGCAATTCATGAATTGCCCTTACAGATCAGTCTGATAGTCACAAAAAAACATCTATTAGCACATTCGAAAACTCTTTATAAGAAGAACCCATTGCCATCGTTTTTTCCTCCTTATCTAAGCAGACCGCCAATCGTTCAGGAATATCCACTTTTTTGCCGATTTGCTCTTCAACCACATCTTTAAACTTTGATGGATGCGCAGTTGCCAGCACTATTGATGGATGATCCGAATTAGTTTCAGCTTTATACTTTTCAGCTGCTAAAACGCCCACGGCTGTGTGTGGATCAAGTACATAACCGCCTTCCTTGTAGATTCTGGTAATCGTACTTCTCGTCTCTTCATCAGAAAATGCCGCTCCCCAGATATTTTTTCGTATCAACGAGTCATCCTGATCATTAAGAGATTTTATCCGGTCAAAGTTACTCGGGTTCCCAACATCCATCGCATTTGAGATGGTCTGTACGGACGGTTTGGGTATAAAACCATTTCCATGCAAATATTCTGGCACTGTATCATTTCGATTTGTGGATGCCAGAAATTTTTCAACCGGCAATCCCATTTTTTTCAGCATTAAACCGGCTGTCAAATTCCCAAAGTTGCCGCTTGGAACAGAAAAAATGGGAGTTTTATCACTAACGTTTTTTAGCTGAAACCAGGCATCTGCGTAATAAAATGTTTGTGGAATTAACCGGGCGATATTTATTGAATTCGCCGAACTCAGACGCAGTTTCCGGTTTAACTCTTTATCAGAAAACGCCTGTTTAACCAGTTTCTGACAATCATCAAATGTACCCTTTACCTCAATAGCTGTAATATTTTTCCCGAGTGTGGTCATCTGCTTTTGCTGAATTTTACTAACCTTTCCCTCCGGAAACAGCAGGCAGACTTTTACCCCCGGCAGATCATAAAACCCATTTGCAACGGCACTCCCCGTATCCCCGGAAGTGGCAACTAAAATTATCAGCTCACGCTGATCCTCAAAAGTGATTTTTGAAAATAGCCGTGCCATAAATCGAGCCCCAAAATCTTTAAAGGCAAGTGTTGGGCCATGAAAAAGCTCAAGAACAAAAAGATCATCCCAAAGCTGTACAAGTGGAGCCTCAAAATTGATGGCGTCATTTATCAGTGACTGCAGCTCATCATCAGAAAATTGATCACTCAAAAATTTTGACGCAATTGTACTACCTATCTCCCGAATGGATGGAGGATTTTCTCTCTGCCAAAATGAGTCCGGAATTACAGGAATACTCTCCGGCATGTATAATCCGCCATCGGAGGCCAGGCCTTTTTCGGTAGCTTGTAAAAAAGTGGCTGGTTCAGATTTCCCGGATGTACTAATATACTTCATGAAATTTTTAATTGATCAACAGAAAGCTTTGAAATACCCGTCTGACCGCAAAA
>JBGTFX010000172.1:0-7419 GCA_041747055.1 Balneolaceae bacterium | reverse complement strand
GTTCATTTTTAACCGGACACCAATGATTATAAATAATGGGGGGGGGTAGATTAGTGCATTATATTAACCTTCAATTAAAAATAATTTATCATGAATAACCGAATAAAAAGGCTGGGAGTTTTATTTTCATTTATTTTAATTTTTGGAATGGCGTTTTCTGAGGATTGTACACAGTTAGGAGAAGACTGTGTGGCAACTGCAGAGGAGAATTACGAAAATGGAACATATAATGAGAGTGAAAGATATTTATTTGTTCACAGTCTTTGTCCAAATGCAGCTTTGAATTGTGTATTAGATCAAGCATAAAGGTAAAATCATTATTAATGAAAATATTAATTTTTGTCTTTATAACTTTTTATGCTACTCACTTTGAACCTGAGGTTTATCAGGTGCAAAGTGAAGTTTTTATTGGTGAATTAGGCGATATAGAAATTTATAGTGTATCTGGGTTTAAAATTTCAGATGATAGCATCTATATATCTGATGAGCTGGGTAAAAAGATTTATCAGTTCGATTTGGAAGGAAATCTTTTGAATGAAACAGGTAGAGCCGGTAGTGGTCCAGGTGAGTATACTCACGGTCCCAGGATAATTTCGCCTTCTGATGATAAAGTTTACGTAATCGGTACAAAGCCTTTCTTTAGAATTTACGACCGGAATTTAGAGTATAGTAGGCATGATAAATTTATAAGGAGTCCGGTGAACTCTCTGGAGTTAATGTTTAATGACAAAAAGCTAGTTTTGTTTTCAAATCAGTTTCATGAAGAGAATGTGCTAATTTTTAATCCTGAAAACGGAAACGTTGACAAACAATATCTGGGTTTTGATCTTTATCCGGGAATGCTGGCAGATTACAGGGTTTTGAGAATGGGAAGAAACTGGCTTTTTGCATGGTCATTTCAAAATAAATTTGAACTGTACGATGAAAATTTTCAGAAAAAAGATTCCTTTAGCTTGCAGGGATTTCCAGACAAAGCTGAAGGTCGTGTGATGGAAATAAATACGCATTCTGCATCTGGATCTTCATACCGGGAGAAAGTTTATAAACAAGGCACGTTTTTTCCCCAAGGCACATTTTTTGAAGCTGCAATTCCTCTAACAGAAAGTTTATTTATTCTTCAGGCCGGATCATTAACAGGAGGTTCTGAACGTGCTATGGTAGTGAGAATTGATGGGGAAGTACTTCAAAATCTGGAACTACCCATTGGTGTGAGAATTGTAGGATATTATAATGAAGTACTATATGTTTATGACTCAGATCAGGCACATATAAAAGCGTTTGCTCTGAAAAAATTCAATTAAGTTTTTTTCACTAATTCATCAGGGTTCAATCCTTTTAACTCCTCTTTCACAAATTCTCTTCCTTTTCTTATGAGTTCACCATCCAGATACACATCTGCTCCAATGCAAACCAAATCCCAATGGATGCTGCTTTCATTTCCGTTTGAGGCAATTTCGTAGTCATTACCAAGTGTGAGATGGTTTGACCCATAGATTTTTTCATCAAACAGAATATCATACATCGGTGATTTAATGACGGGATTCAACCCAAAACTAAACTCACCAAAACGACGAGCTCCTTCATCGGTGTCCAGAATTTCTTCAAGGGCATCATTATTAGAAGATTGAAAATCGACCACAACTCCTTTTTCAACAGTCAACTTTACAAATTCAAATGGTTTTCCCTGGTATACAGATGGAGCATAGGTGATGTGTCCGTTGACGGAATCAAGAATAGGAGAGCTGAAAAGTTCTCCATCCGGAATGTTTCGTTTCCCGAAACAGGGAATCCAGTTCTGATCTTCAACTGAAAACTCGATGTCTGTTCCTTCGCCTTTCAGTTGAATGGTTTTGGTTTTTCGCAGGAGTGACTCCAGTGGTTTCATCGCTTCGTGGAGTCGGTTGTAATCAAACAGACAGGCTCGGTAATAAAACTCACGAAAGGTTTCGGTAGGCATTTTTGCATTCATTGCAAAAGCGGCTGAAGGATAGCGAAGAACTGCCCAATTTGTATTATTGACCCGCTCTTTAAAATGAACTGGATCCAAAAAATGTTCAGAATATGCTTTATTGGCTTTTTTTGATACTACTGAATTTTCATAAATATTTTCAGCTCCACGAATGCCGATAAACGCATCCATATTTTTCATTAGTGGAAGCTGATCTGCTGACGCCTGATTCTTCCAAAATTCATCATCTCCATTTTCGAGTAATAGTCGGTTAATCTCGGGATCTTCAATTTTAATAAAAGGATGGGCACCTCGTTTTCTTACTTCTTCCGTCAGTGCACGAATCAAGCCAATGCCATTTAACCCAATGCATTGAAGTAAGATATTCTGACCTTTTTTTAATTCTACACTGTGATCTAAAAGCTGTTGGGCAAGTTGTTTATCGTTTTCTGAATACATCAAATAATGGTTTATAAGTGATCAAGATCAATGATTTTATCGCAGAGATCGAGTTCCCTGCTTTGATTGGATGCGATGATTATGGTTTTGTTCTCTGCTCGAAGGTTATCGACGAGAGAATTTATAAGTGCCGTTCCTTTCTCATCAAGGTTACTGCCGGGTTCATCCATACATAATATCAACGGCTGATGAATACATGCGGCGGCAAGTTTCACTCGTTGCTGCTGACCTGTTGAAAGATCTCCGTAAAAATTATTTTGGAATTCATCGGCATTGAAGGATTGAATTAACGCTATCGGATCGGATGTATTTTTACCCGGATGAAGTTCATTTAAGAATTTAAGGTTTTCGAGTGCGGTTAATTCTTCATATAGTTGTACGTAAGGTGCTGCAAAACCAAGCAAATTTTTAAGTTCATTTTGCTTAACTAAAATTCCGTCTCTGCTCCACTCTACGCTGCCTTTTGTAGGTTTTAATAAACCGGCCAGACATTGCAGAAGAGTTGATTTTCCAGCTCCATTAGACCCTGATATTCCAAGCACACCTTTTTTAAACCCGAATGATAGTTTCTTAAAAACTTCGTGGTTACCATAAATTTTTGTCAAGTTGCTTACGCGCAGTTCAATCATAGCAGAGAAAATAGGAACAAAATGATAATTGGTTTACTTACTAAATAGCCTCAACATTAAAGAAAATTGAAGTGAAGTCGTAATGAATTAAGATATTCTTTTCGAGAATGGTGTTGAACCCATATATTCCAAAAAAATTATTTATCAGCCATGGAACAACTTGTTCGAGATATTACCACACAGTTCATAAATAAACTTCCTAAGAATCAGGAATTTTTTACTCCGGAGGATCTTCGGGGACTTCATATACCTGAATTTTTGGTGCAAAGGGTAGAACTGGAGATGACCCGAAACTTAAGTGACTCTATTGTTCCCCCATATTCTGAGTGGGCGGATATGTCGCAGGCCGGAATCCAAAAATCGTGGCAGCATTTTATTGATACTATTTTGGAAGAAGTTCGAATGCCGGTTGCCCATGCACAAGCTGTTTTTGAAACTTCTGTTGGTGATGTGGTAGAGATTATTTTGCAACCCCGATTGGCAGTCCCATCGATTATTTTTGGAACTGTAGATGTTTTACAGAAAGATCAGATAGAAAAAAATGCACGGTTTGTTACAATCAATAAACATTTTCCCACAACACTCTTGCGATATATGGAGAAAAAAGGGAAAGGTGAACTTACACTGGAAGCATGTAAATCTATTGTTGAGCGTATTGATGAACGGTTGACAAATAAATATAACCCACTTAACTGGACCCAACTACTCGAACCACTGTTCATACTCGCCGGACCTTCTGTTGATACTAATTTGTTCCGGCTATTTTTTGAAGATAAAAAAATGAACCGAGTTGCCCGCCGGTTTGATATGCTGAACTCATCACTTAATAAAACTCAATTTATAGAAGAGTTGTCTGCCCCGGATTTATTGAAAGAAGAAGGATATAATGAAGATCAATCTACTTTCTTTGAAGTGCCCGCAGAAAAAAAGAGTGATAATAAAGAAGAGGAGATTAAACAGGAAACACCTAAAGAAAAAAAGAACGTAAAAGAAGAAGCAGAAAAGCCCCATTTCACATTTGATCTTTACAGCCTTGATAAAATGGAAGAGGACCAACCTGAAGAAACCATTGTACCTTCTGTTGATGAAATATCTGAAAAGGAGGAAGAGGATGCTGATACTTTACTGACAGGTTTTCATAAGCGCAGATCTGTAATTGTAACTGAAACTGATGAAGAAATTGATGAGGAGGAAGATGAAAATGATGAAATTCCTCTGCACAGCAAGTTTATGTTTGACGATGGTGATGATCATGAAGAAATTACCGAAGAAATCAAAGCTGATATTGAAATAGAGGAGCAAACTGTTGAGGAAGATCATCAGCCCGAAGTGAATGAATTTGAGGATGGTGAAGAAGATGAAAGACCTATTTTTGAAGTTTTTGGCGGGCATAATGGGGAGGATGAAGATGATGAAAACACTACTGTGTTTGGAGATTTAATCCTTTCTGAAACAGAAATTCCGGATGTTGAGGAGGAACCGGAAAAAGTATTGTCTGAAGAAGAAATGGACGAAGAGGAATCTCCAATTTGGCAGGCTTTTTTATCCGGTGAAGAAGAGAATGAAAATATAGATAAAGATGGATTTATTGATGATCCTATAATTGACCTTACCAAAGATGGTTCTGAAGAACTTGAAGAAATTGAAAAACTATCCGGGTGGTTAATGGATGATAAAGCACGGTTTGTTGAAGAGATATTTGGTGGATCCGAAAATGCCTACGAACAATCTATAGGCGAACTGGTATCTTTTGATAATTGGAAGGATGCATCCCGATTTATTGAAAAAGAAATATTTTCGCGTAACATGGTAGATATGTACGAAGAAGCAGCGGTGGATTTTACGGATCGACTCCATACCTACTTTAAAGAGATCAAATCAAATCAAAAACAATAGTTAATGAGCGATAGTAATAAAGTTGAACGTCTTGCTGAACTACGAAAACAAATAAAAAGCGGGGGTGGTAAGGCAAGAATTGAAAAGCAGCACGAAAAAGGAAAGCTAACAGCCAGGGAGCGAATTGATATTTTGTTAGATAACGGCAGCTTTCAGGAAATCGACGCTTTTGTTATGCACCGCAGTTCTGCATTTGGGCTTAATGACCAACAGTTTTTAGGTGATGGAGTTGTAACAGGTTACGGGAAAATTCACGGACGTCCTGTTTATGTATTTAGTCAGGATTTCACCATTTTTGGAGGCTCATTATCAGAAACTCACGCCGAGAAAATTTGTAAGATCATGGACTTGGCCATGAAAAATGGTATTCCGGTTATAGGTTTAAATGATTCAGGCGGGGCGAGAATCCAGGAGGGTGTTAGCTCACTGGGTGGATATGCAGAAGTATTCTGGAGAAATTCGATGGCCTCGGGAGTGATACCACAGATTTCGGCGGTTATGGGTCCGTGTGCCGGAGGAGCGGTTTACAGTCCGGCGTTGACAGATTTTGTGTATATGGTAAAAGATACGAGCTATATGTTTGTAACCGGCCCAAACGTGGTGAAAACAGTGACTCATGAGGAAGTAACTTCGGAGGATTTGGGTGGCGCCTCTGCCCATGGGACCAAATCCGGCGTGGCACATTTTGCTGAAGAAAATGATGCTGTTTGCCTTAACAGTATTCGAACGTTGATGCAATATATCCCTCAAAATTGTGAGGAAAAAGTGCCGGGTAAACCATCACAAAAACCTGATGCTGCCAAAGCTGAAAAGTTAAACACGTTGGTTCCCGATAATCCAAACAAGCCGTACGATATTAAAGATGTAATTGGCGGTGTGATGGATAAAGATTCATTTTATGAAGTACACGAACATTACGCAGATAATATTGTGGTTGGATTTGCCCGACTCGATGGCCGATCTGTTGGTATTGTGGCAAATCAGCCATTATCATTAGCCGGAGTATTGGATATTGACGCCTCGGTAAAAGGAGCCCGTTTTGTTCGATTTTGTGATGCGTTTAATATTCCGCTTGTTGTATTTGAAGATGTGCCCGGATTTTTGCCCGGTACGGACCAGGAGTGGGGCGGTATTATAAAGCATGGGGCAAAATTACTTTATGCTTTCTGTGAGGCTACTGTGCCTAAAATGACGGTAATTACGCGTAAAGCTTATGGTGGAGCATATGATGTTATGAACTCCAAACATATCAGAGCGGATTATAACGTAGCATGGCCTACATCAGAAATTGCGGTGATGGGAACCAAAGGCGCCGTGGAAATTATCTTCAGAAAAGAGATTGCCGCTGCTGATAACCCCGAAGCCAAACAAAAAGAGCTGGAAGATCAGTACAGTGAGGAGTTTGCTCATCCTTACAAAGCTGCTGCACGTGGTTTTATTGATGATGTGATATTGCCCAGTGAAACACGGGAAAAACTGATTCGGGCTTTTGAGGTTTGTCAGAACAAAGTGGATACCGTACCGAAAAAGAAGCACGATAACCTGCCGCTTTAAAATTCCTTCGTCATCCCGCACTTGATGCGGGATCTCCATTCGTTGATATGGTTAGGAGATACCGGATCGGGGTCCGGTATGACCCAATGGATAATATTATATACGCCCTTTTGGAAAGCCCTCAAATCCTTTATTTATTTACGATATCAATTAGGGTAGGCGCCACCGGTGGCTATATAGTTGCGCAAAGAACTGATCTCCACTTTCTGCTTGTCTATGATTGATTTTACCACATCACCAATTGAGATTACACCTATTACTTTATCGTTTTCCAATACCGGCAGGTGACGGAATTTGTTATCAGACATCAGCTGCATGCATAATCTTACTTTATCATCTGATTTCACA
This sequence comes from Balneolaceae bacterium, assembly GCA_041747055.1. Classification (GTDB taxonomy): domain Bacteria; phylum Bacteroidota; class Rhodothermia; order Balneolales; family Balneolaceae; genus SW132. The sequence goes on along the minus strand of JBGTFX010000172.1, from coordinate 585 downwards.
CAAACTACAGCATTCACCATAATATCTTTCACAAAGGTCGTTTTTGAGGCGCGTCCTTTTAAAATTACTTTGTTACGGTAATCTCGCTCAGAAATGATTCCGATTAATCTATCGTTTTCCATCACCAGCAATGCGCCAATATTCAGATCAGCCATTTTTGAAATTGCATTATAAACAGTCTCATCCGGTGGTACGGAATAAATTTCGTTACCTTTTCTACGTAAAATATCTTTTGCTATCATACTTCCCTCCGTTTTTAATTAATAAACTATCTTCAATAAACATAAAAATTTAACATTTTCAATATATCAGCCTATAGAAATTTTTAAACTTAGGAATTTTGACCACTTCCTGATCAAATTGTTTCGATAGCAAGCATTTCAAATTCTATACTGATAACTTTTACTATGGATTTATTTAACGAGGATGATCAAAAATCAGTTAACGAGAATGGTTCAAAGTCTAATCAACCTCTTGCAACCAGAATGCGGCCGCAGTCTTTAGAAGAATTTACGGGTCAGGAGCAGCTGGTTGGAGAGGGGAAAATGCTTCGCCGAATGATTGAAAGCGGGGTGATGGGATCGC
>JBGTFX010000171.1:0-3511 GCA_041747055.1 Balneolaceae bacterium | reverse complement strand
TGATTTAATCAGATCCGGGCGTTGGAAAAAGAGAGGCTCTTCTCAAACGTGCTCACCTACCCATTCCCTGGGTTATTCAAATTGCAAATAGACGCGATGTGTAGCCTGTCCTCCGAAACTTTAGTGAAGGCGGGCTTTTTTTACCGGGCTTGTCCAACACCGGCATGGAACTCGGCAAGCTTCGTTCCATGCCTTAACTTGTTATGCGAACCAAACACTATCAAACAGCGTAAATATCTAACCATCTACCGCGTAAAATTGGTATTAAAACAAGAGTTGTTAAATAGGCTAATGCTACCACTGCCGGTATTGCAATTTCACGCCAATCAGGTATAGTAAACCATATTATGCTGACTACTACCACACGGACTGCAGCATGGATACCAAATAATGGACTTCCAAATGCCCAGGTCATCACGTAAAAATCGAGGCAGTAGGCAATCGCCATTATTAAAATCATGGCTTCAGGGAAATAAATCATGGCTAAAATTATAATTGGAAAGGACAATGTGATCACACTCATATGAGTATATCCAACTAGCTCACCAAGGATATTTCCTTTCGAGAATGGGTCAGCACCTATTATTCTTGAAATTAAAACAGCGATAGGAAAAATGAAAAATGTACCTACCAGCCAATATATCTTTGCAACTTCCAATGGAAAGTATATTTCTATAACAATTACATAGATCCAGAAAATAAGACCCGCTACAAAATAACCGATGTTCCAAAAGCTCCTTTTAGCGAGGTCATGGCGAATGGAGTGTAAATCAGTATTAGTATTCATTAGTAAACTTTTTATTGTGATTCCAGCTTGCTGCGATTTGAGATTATTAACCTACTCTGAATTGACATATTACCGATATTGGTCAAGGCCAAAAACCAAAAGGAAATGAGATCATTAGCGATGGGCCAGAAAGGCTATGGTTGTTATAATTCGGAAGCGATGTGCCCAACACAAGACGGTAACCTGTTGCTGCCCGAGCCCTAACATTTGGTGCTAGATTTGCATTTAAGGCCATTCCGGGCTCTATCAGAAAAAAACTGGATTTGTTAGTTAACGAACTCGATCCTAAATCTGTAGTCTCTGATGCAGAACCACTACCCAAAGCTAGAGCCCATGACAAGTGAACTGCCCGGTGTCTGTTTTGAACATATTCAAATTCGAATACCCCATAACCTAGCGATAGTTCTGTTTCTATTCCGTCAAAAGTGCTTTTAGTTGGTACAAGAAGACCATAGCCTCCACCGCCGAAATGAATGGCTCGACCTGAGGCGAATATTGCCGAACCACCGCCCCTTCCTCCACTTAATGCGGCAAACTGACCATCTATCGTTATGAACGTAAATGTAGGTCCGCCGAATCCACCAAATCGGGCTTCATTTCCAAATATAGTTTGGTTCGTTTGTGCATTTGCAATACCTACACCGCACATGATGAGTAAAGTTGCCCAAAATATTTTAGCTGTTTTCATAAGTTCAGGTATTCTTTTAGTGTATTTGTATAGACGTCCATGGCTTCAAGTCCTGTCTGAGTAATGGACATTGAGGTTTGAGGACGCCGTTCTTTGAACTCTTTTTTAACAGACAAGTAGCCGGCTTCTTCAAGCTTACTTACCTGCACGCTCACATTGCCGCGGGTTGCCTCTGTCTTTTCCACAATAAAGGTGAAGGTAATTTCTTCATGTGCCGTTAGCAGCGACATGATTGAAAGACGTAGTTGATTATGCAGCAGTGGATCCAAATTTTTCATTACTTTCTGTTTTGAAGCATATAACCAGGTATGAGGTAGGAGCAAAGGAGCGATAGGGCTAACAGAAGTAAGATTTCCTCAGACTGCACATAAACCGAAACGGCCGCAATAACAAAGCTTATAATTCCGCCAATAATTAGTGGGCGGAATTTCAGTATAATCCCAGAAGCAAAGGTTCCCCAGCCGTAAATTGCCATAAATATTGGAAATGCCACATACCAGCCGAACTGAATTCCCAGCAAAATGGTAATCAAAAACATCCCATTAGAACCAATCCAAAGTCCTGCAAGGCAATAGTCCACGAAGGTTTTGTTGGTTGAAGACCGATCCTCTCTAATGGAGCGTATAACGGTGTAAAGAATACCCATTACCAATGCCCCAAACCAAACAAACATCGGATTACTCGTCCACTGAAGCTGAATAACAGCATAGTGAATTAAAGAAGCTGCCAGAATAACCCAACCCCATATGAGAAAGTACCAGGCAGTTTCACTATAGCTTTTTCTGGAAGAGTCTATCATCTTACGGATGGTATCCAGACCCTGTTTTTCATCGAAAGTTTGAGAGGTCATGATTCTAATCGGTTTGTTTGTAGTTACTTATTATAGAAAATAAACATGTTTATTTTATAAACAAAACCTCACAAATAACTTTATGCTGAAAGTTTTCATTATGCTTGTTTAATCGAAAATTCAATACAATCTATTGTACAGATGTCACTGATTAGCACTTGCTTTGGGAATTTGCATAACGGTTTGGCGTTTAACCGGTTTTGCAATTTACAGCTCCTAAAGTGATAAAAAGCAAGATATACCGCAAGTCTAAAAATTTTAATTGCCAGCTATGAGTGGCAAAATCCGGTTGAAACGCTTGTTAAGTACCCGCCTGTGCTATTGCTTGTTTATGTCAAATTCGACATATTAAATTATGTCTGAAAATGATAAACCATTAGTCTGGATTCAGGGAGAAGTAAAGTCTCCACCTTTCTCTGCAGATGCCAGAATAAAAGCTGGTTTTCTGTTAAGAAGGCTTCAAAAAGGTGAATTACTGGAGTTGCCGGATTCCAGACCAATGCCATCGATTGGAAAGAACTGTCATGAACTTCGCGTTAACGACAAAAATAAAACGTGGCGTATTATCTATTTCATCGATGAAGATGCCATTGTCATTTTGGAGGTGTTCGCCAAGAAAACACAAAAAACGCCGCAGGAAGTCATTGATGTATGCAAAAAGCGTCTGACTCGTTACAAACAGTAGTTAAGCACAGGAAATATTATGGATAAGAAGAAACGACAACAACTGGAAGAAAAAGGATTTAGAGTAGGATCAGCCGCAGACTTTTTGGAACTGACACCGGAAGAAGAGGCCTACATTGACATTCGTCTGGACATCAGTAATATGGTAAAAAGCCAACGTGCGAAAAGAGGATGGACCCAGGAACAACTTGCCCGTGCAATCGGGTCAAGCCAATCACGCATTGCCAAGCTTGAAGGTGGTGATCCTGGTATTTCAATGGATTTGATGATAAAAGCACTTCTAAGGCTTGGAACATCAAAAAAACAGTTAGGAAAACTGTTAGAAGGAGAGTTGGAACCAGTCTGATTATATAAGGTTACTTAACGGTTCGGTGCTTCTGCTGCCGGGCAATCAACTTAAAATTAAGGCGACAAATTGGAAACGGTCAGCAGGAAGCACATTGTTATATTACATGTTAGTTTTCAATATAATTTATATTAAAATCAGTAAGTCCAAATCCTT
>JBGTFX010000170.1:0-6626 GCA_041747055.1 Balneolaceae bacterium | reverse complement strand
ACTAAAAGAATAAGGTGGTCTGTATCTGGTGATGAAAAAGGGCCTGTACTTATCGTATTTGCAGGGATTCACGGTAATGAAACCGCGGGTATTCACGCGGTAGACCATGTAGCAGAAACACTTCTAAATAGGAATGAGCCTTTAAAAGGAAGTCTTTACGTAATTACAGGGAATATGAAAGCCCTGGAATTAGGCGTAAGATATATTGATACTGATCTAAACCGCATTTGGGAAAATATTTTTGACATAACAGAGAATAACCTGTCAGATACAAATATTCAACCTGTTGAATATCAGGAAAGTCTTGAGATTAAAAATGCTGTAGAATCGATTTTTGAAAATCATAAATCAGATGCCTCCCAATTTATATTTGTAGATTTACATACCACCTCTTCAGAAAGCTGTGCATTTATTCTCATTAACGATACGTTGGCCAATAGAAAGCTTGCAAGAAAATTTCCGGTTCCTCAAATTTTAGGATTTGAAGAAAATATTCAGGGAACTCTTCTAAGTTATATTAATAATTTAGGTCATCTTTCAATTGGTTTTGAAGCAGGGGCACACACAAATAAAGCTTCAATTGACAGGAGTCAGGCATTTCTCTGGTTGACGATGCACTGGTTAAAAATCAACAGACTTTCTGAAGAAGCGGTTATTCGATGTGAAAAAGAACTCGATGTTCATCCGGATTTACCGGATTCATATTACGAAGTTAAATTTCACAAAATTGTCGAAGACCCCAAAAAATTCGAGATGATAAGTGGGTTTCAAAATTTTGATAAGATTAAAAAGGGTAGCCGCTTAGCAAAAGAAAATGGGAAATGGATTGAGGCCCCCATTTGGGGACGTATATTTATGCCACTTTATCAAAATAAAGGAAGGGATGGTTTTTTAATAATAAGAGAAGTATCGCCAATTTGGTTAAAATTGTCTGCATATCTCCGGAAAAGTTTTGTTCATAAACTACTAAGATTTTTTCCTGGTGTATACGTAGAAAATAATCAAGCATTTCGTATTGATCTTCGCGTAGCGAGGTTTCTTGTTAAAGATATTTTCCATCTTTTTGGATATCGTGTAATTCGAAAAAATGAACATACACTGATCTGTTACAGGCGTTAATTTTACTTTTGCGGTAACCTCTCTATCTTAGAAGTAAGATACTTTCGTCTCACATCCATTATCTAAATTAAAAAAAATGCTCGATTATCGTTTTGTTGATGGAACCCGTTTAACAGCTGTTATTGAAGCACTTATTTTTTCCAGTCCGGAACCAATCAGTTGGGAAAAAGTGGCCGAGATAGTTAGGGAAAGTGAAGAGGAGCTGGAGCTCAACAGAAATACCATCACTACAATTATCAGTCAGTTGAATGTGCGATATGAGGAGAATGACCTGTCGTTTAGAATTGAGGAGACCGGCGGAGGATTTACCTTTACCACTCAGCCACGATATCATCCGTGGCTAAGTATTTTTCAGCACGAAAATGCGTATCGGAAATTATCGCAATCAGCTATCGAAACACTGGCTATTGTAGCTTATCGTCAGCCGATTACAAAGCCGGAAGTGGATCAAATACGTGGGGTAGATTCCGGTTACATTTTACGTCAGCTGATGGAAAAAATGCTCATAAAAGTTTCCGGTCGGGCTGATTCACCCGGCAAGCCGCTACTGTATAAAACGACCGTTTATTTCTTAAAGCATTTTGGAATAAATTCCGTTAGTGAGCTGCCTAAACCTCGCGAGATTGATGAAATTTTAAAGGATGATGACATGGCCGACCACCGTCGATTGTTGATGGAGCGACAGATGGAACTGGAAGATGAAGATGCACAAAGGCTGTTCGATCATTACGAAGAGGAGAGAGAATCAGGTGATGAGGAGGAGGAAACAACAAAAAAACTACCTCCAACGAATGGAGAAAGCTTTAGCGGAAATGGTGAAGGTGATCATTAATTAAAACTGAAATACATTGTTGATGGGTAAAATATTAGTGTGTATACTTATACACATTAAAATTTCGCCAAAATACTGTACACTTGCCTGATAAAAGTTTAACAGCATCATTATTGTGGGACCGATTTGGAATCGGTGTTTCCGGGATCTGTGCAATTCATTGTTTACTGCTGCCCGGAATTATTTCTATTCTTCCAATTTGGTCATTTTTCCCTGCTCTGCACGGATGGGTCCATCCTGTTTTTGTTGTGTTGATTATACCAATCATTTTTTTTGCCGCACGACGAAGCCACTATGATTCAAAAATTACTTCACTACTGATCATCGGCTTTATTTTAGTATTAATTGGTTGGTTGGCCGGCCACTATTGGCTTGGTAACATGTTTGAAACGGTGACCACAATTATTGGAAGTTTATTCTTAATTGCAGGCCATTGGGTTAATTACCAACACCATCAGAAATGTACAAATCACAATCACCGTCACCATCCCATTGAAGAATCGCTGGAGGAATCTAAATGAAACGGCTCAATTTCACCCTTGATGATGATACTGTGAAACTTCTCGACAAGCTTTCGGGGAAATATTACTCAGGGAATAAATCTCAAACGGTTCGTGCAGCTCTTGAAAGTCTTGCTGCCCACGCGGGACAAGAAGGTTGGGTAATAAAAGGATATACCACATTAAAGACAGATCATACCACCGAATGTCACGAATGCGGACTTGAACAAAATGAGGGATCTATTTTGTATAAACCCGTTTTTGAAAGAGGAAGCAGTCCTTCTGCAATTAAATCAATTCCCAGCGAAGAGTGGGTTGAATGTCCAAAATGTTTGGAGACGAAGTAATTGATCTCCTGCTTAAAACATAGCGTCCTTCTTTCAGTTCTGATTATAGTGGGACTGGTTTTTGCCCAAATGCATGAGGCGGCTCATTCGGCTGAACTGTTCCAAATAGAAAATGAACATAGTGAGAAGCAGGGATCATCAAACCAAGAGAAAAATGACTGCCTTGTTTGTACAATAACGATTACCGGTTTTGACACCGAAACTACATCGGTTCATCCCGATTATTTATCAAAAGAGATACTTACCCTTCACAATTACTCATTTATAAAGAACTCATTTAAAAAGCACATCCGACTGAGAGCTCCACCTGTTTTGCAAATCATATCTTGATCTAAAGATCTCCTACACTGTTTTTACCGCAGATTTTCTTTAGATGCAAGTCAGAAAGTTGAAGAAGCGAAGTTCTCCCTTCAATTGAGGGGCGTTCCCTGACATTTGAAGGTTATCTATTTGAATAGTCTGACTCTCAAGTCATCAACACAGATCAAGAACCCGTCCCCAACTATCCAATTCAACATCCAAAACTCATCATTCTCAATTTCAAATTAAACGCTCAATGAAACCAACGAATAAGAAGGTACCAATAACTATACTTTGTGGATTTATCGGGTCGGGAAAGACCACTTTGCTCAACCATATTTTAGAACACAATAAAGGAAAACGAGTCGCAGAGATTGTCAATGAGTTTGGCAAGGTAAATGTTGATTCAAAACTCGTTCAGCATACCACTAAAGAGATGATCGAACTATCCAATGGATGCATCTGCTGTACACTTCGCGGCGATTTGATTGAAGGAGTTCATAATTTATTGGAGCAGCACAACATCGATCACATTGTGATAGAATCAACCGGAATTGGGGAGCCGGTACCCATTGCGCAAGCATTTTATGTTCAACCGGAGCTTCTGGCCCTGGAGCCTGATATCCCCAAAATTCAGCACCGTGTATTTGTGGATTCGATTATTACCGTAGTTGACAGCGCTCAGTTTATGGAGATGTATCAACGAAATACCACCATCGAAGGAGATGACTTTAATCGCGGCTATGGGCAACTGCTCGCTGAGCAGATTGAGGGTGCAGATATTTTGATCCTTAATAAAGCGGATTTATCAACCCAAGATCAGAGAAGAATACTGCACGAACTTTTTGCCACGATGAATCCAAGGGCGGTGATTTATGAGTCTGAACAGGGTAAAATCGACGCGTCACAAATATTGAGTACAGGCCTTTTTGATATAGAATTTGCCGAGCAATCATCACTATGGGTGGCAGAACTGGAAAAAGAATCGGGATCAGAGTCTGATGAGTTTGGAATCGAAACCTTTGTTTTTACAACAGATGTGCGGTTTGACGAAAGAAAGCTTATGGATGTACTAGAGGAGGGATTACCCGAATATATTTTACGCTCCAAAGGACTGATTGCAATCGAAAATACAGATGAAGCCATGCTTTGGAATCAGGCGGGAAAATATTTGGAGTTTCAGCAAATAGGGAGGTTTCAAGACCCCGCCAATGCAAAAAGTGAAATTGTATTCATAGGTCAGGATATGGATAAGCGAAAAATTAAAAATATGCTTGAAAGAGCTTCATCCTTGCTTCCCGTTTAGTAAGAGTTTTAGACCCTAAGTCACTATGTCTGTCCGGTTGATAGCCGGGCGGACATTTATATTAGTGTATCAGCAAATAAATGTTTAGCTATGACTAAAAATTAAGTATATTGATTAAAACAATTAAATTCACCGGGTCAAATGAAATCAATATTTACAAGTTGCTTCATTTTCTTTTCCATTCTTACCGGCACTTCATTTGCGGGGACGAATGAACCTCTTCGGGGGATAATCATCGAATCAGAAACAGAAGAGCCTATTCCAGGCGCAACTGTCTCAATTCGGGAACTAGACAGGGGCACAGCTGCTGATCCAGAAGGGGAGTTTATACTCACTTCTATCCCTGCCGGAAATTATACGCTCACAATTCGAGCGGTGGGATATAAAACTATCACTAAAACTGTCGTTCATCCCCAGGACGGATTCCTAACTTTGGAAATGAAGTCGGATGTTATTCTATCAGAAGATGTGGTGGTTACAAGTTCTCCTTTGGGCAGAAATATTCAGTACCAGCCGGTTCAGGCATTAAATGCAGAACAGTTGCAAAAAAAAGCGGCTCCAAGTTTGGGAGAAATTCTGGACGGTAATCCCGGCGTCACTACTCGTTCATTTGGTTCAGCTCCGGCACGTCCTGTCATTCGTGGATTTGATGGCGATCGTGTGTTGGTTTTGCAAAATGGAGAACGAATGGGAGATCTTTCAGGCACCGCGGTGGATCACGCCGTATCACTTGATCCGCTTTCGATGGATCGCGTTGAAATTGTTCGTGGACCTGCCAGTTTGATGTATGGATCGGGTGCCATTGGCGGAGTTGTTAACATGTTTAGTAAAGACATGCCGCGGGAGTGGGATAAAGGAACGCAGGGAACGGTAGCAACTCATTTGGCTACTGTAAACAATATGGGTGCCGGACTTGTGGGAGCACAATATGGGAACGATAATTTTGCCGCTACAGGGAGAGTTATTTACAGAGATGGGGGTGATCTTCAAACGCCGGAGGGACGTCTCCCGGATACAGCGCTAAATAACCTCAGTTTAGGAGGTGGTATCGGCTACAGGTCTGCAGATTTTGAAACCGGATTATCTATTTCGGGAATGGATTATACCTATGGACTGCCGGAAGCCATTGATGATGTCAACGAATCGATTGAAATTCGAATGAATCGATTTAATCTACAGAGTATTTCTACCTTGAAAATGGATCATTTTTTTGATCACGCAGAATTTAGAATTCATTACAGTGATTATAGTCATGATGAATTTCAGATAGAACGCTTCCCTGATGAAGCTGTTCAGGAAAACATTGATATATCTTTTGATCAGCAAACCGTAAGCAGTTCCCTTATTTTGCGCCATCGATCTATTGGAGCTCTGGAGGGAGCTATCGGCCTGAGTTTCAACTACTCACAAATAGCTGTTGGCGGAGATGAAGCTTTGACTCCCAATGCAGACGGATATTTTTTAGCTGGTTATGTGTACGAAGAGATTACCATCAGCCGACCTTTGACGTTAAAAACAGGAGCAAGGCTGGAGTGGAAAGAGACGTTTGTGAAAACCAATGAACTATTCCCTGATGCTAGTGAATTTGAAGATCGTAATGATCTTATTTTTTCCGGGGCTGTTGGGTTGAACTATTCTCCGTCTGAGAAATGGACCGCAGGACTTCAGGTAGCGCGGGCTTTCAGAACTCCAACAATTGAAGAGCTATATTCTTTCGCTCCACATGCGGCGGCAGGATCGTTTGATGTGGGTGATCCAACTTTGCAAAATGAATTCAGTATTGGAACGGATCTCTTTGTTGAATACAACAGTACTACATTCCACGGGCAACTGTCATTATTTGCCAATCAAATCGACAACTTTGTGGACTTTTCTCCAACCGGTGAAAATCACTCGCCTTCGGGATTGCCGGTTTTTGAGTACAGATCAAAAGATGCCACTTTATATGGATTTGAATTGAGTTCAGGCATGCGTTTTTCAGAACAAATAAATGGAAGTATTGGATTCGATTATGTTCGGGGATTTGAGCGTACAGGCGATCAAAATAATCTCACCTTCATACCGCCGTTTCGAACACATCTTCAGTTAGAGTACGATAATGGCGTGATGTGGGCAGGGCCTAGACTTAGAATTGTGAACGGTCAAAATAAAGTGGCACCAAATGAAGAACCCACAAGCGGATATATTCTGATTGGAGCAGACGCGGGTTACCGATTTGACCG
>JBGTFX010000169.1:0-3357 GCA_041747055.1 Balneolaceae bacterium | reverse complement strand
AATGATTACATCATGGGTTTGAATTGCCACCTGTTCACCTCGAATAGTAATGCCCGGTGGCGGAGCTGATTGACCCGCAATAGTGATATAAGGATTGGATAGAGTTAGTGCAGAGTTAAGGGAAATAGTTCCAGTCACCTCAAATACGATGATTCTTGGCCCGTTAAAGTTTACGGCCTCTCTAAGGCTTCCCGGACCGTTGTCATTCAGATTTGTTACTTTAATTATTTTTCCACCCCGGCCGCCTTCTGAATATGCACCAAATCCCTCCGCTCCCGGGAAAGCCGGTACTTGCGCCATTACCTCATTTGAAGAGTTAATACTCATTATTAATCCTAAAAGAATACAGGTTAGTACAACACTATACTTTTGAAAGATGATGTTTCTTCTGGGAAAAGGATTATTCAATCAGACCCCGTTATTTATTAAGTTGACCCAAAGCATTTTATAAAACTAATAGTAGAAAACTGATTTGAACTCTGCAAAACCAAATAACTTAAAAGTGGCTCTTCTTGTAGGCACACTCAACAGCGGTGGCGCAGAGAAAATGATGGTTCAGCTTGCTAACGCATTTTATAATGCAGGAGTGTCCGTTGACCTTTTACTTGTAAATAAAACCGGGCCTTTTTTAAAAGAGGTTCAGCCGGGTGTGCAAATCCATAATTTGAGTGCCGTTAAAGGCGTGAAATCAGTAATATTTGATCTTCGAAAGTTCTTGCGAAAAAATGAAGTTGACGCAGTGATTTCAACACAGCCCCATGTTAATTCAATTCTTGGTTTTGCTTCATTTGGCATTAGTAAAAGACCGTTGATAATCATGAGAGAGGCGAGTACACCCAGCCATAAATATTCCGGTATCAATTCAGTTTCAACATTTCTCTATAAAAAAGGGTACCGTTTTGCCGATCATTACGTGGCTGTATCAGAAGGGGTGAAAAAAGATATGATGGGTGTCTATAACCTGCCGGAAAGTAAGATTACAGCGATTCACAACCCGGTAATAGACAACTCAATCGAGAAACTTAGTAAACAAAAGACCGGCGATCCCTGGTTCGATGATCCCGAAAAACCTATTATTTTAGCTATTGGTAGGGTTGTTCCTCTAAAAAATCATTCAATGTTAATAAAAGCATTTGCAAGAGTCAGAGAATTTAAAGATGTGCGATTGGTTATCCTTGGCGACAATCTATTGGCACCAGACCACACAAAAGTTCTTATTCAGCTTATTCAGGATCTACATCTTTCAAATCATATAAAGCTTCCCGGTTTTGTACCAAACCCATTTTCTTACCTGTCTCGTGCGTCTTTGTTTGTATTATCATCAGATTATGAAGGTCTGCCCGGAACATTAATTCAGGCATTGGCTTGCGGTTGTCCGGTGGTTAGCACAGATTGCCCTTCCGGTCCGGCAGAAATCCTGAATAATGACAGGTATGGAAAACTGGTTCCGGTTGGTGATGTAGACGCTATGACAAGTTCAATACTTGATAGTCTGGAAGAAGATTATGACAAAGAATTATTGAAAGTGCGGGCTAATGATTTTTCAGCGGAAAAAGCCGGGCAAAAGTATTTGAGCTTGATTGAGGAACTATTAGTGGAAACCACAAAGGACACAAGGAGCACAAAGAAATAGTGAATGTATTTTAAACTGTCTTGTTTTTAATTAGAAAATCAGTAAATGCGTTATAGTCTTAGTGGTTACACCTTTCCTTTGTGTTCTTAGTGCCCTTTGTGGTTAAATTAGATTAAATACAAAGCATGAATAAAAAACTCATTTTAATTGGACCAAAGACAGGCATAAAGGGAGGAGGGAGCGTCTCATTTAATCATCTCCTTGATGAGCTTGATCGCCGCAATGTTGAATATACATGCATCGATATGCCGGGCGGTAATTATTCCTTTAAAAGATTTTTTCTGATTGCCGTTTACCTGTTTCGGATTGCGAAATCAATCAAACGAAATTGCGTTATTTCTCTGCACGCGTCGGATAACAGCGCTATTGTTTACACTATTTTTCTTGATGTTATCGCGAGACTGACAGGATCAAAATTGATTATAAGAGTCTTTGGAGGTCAGCACCTCAACATCATCAAACAGAAAAACAGTTTTATAAAAAAGAGAATTCTTGCGTGTTACAGGCGCCATAGACTTCTGCTTCAAACAAAAAAAATGGTAGAGAATGCTGCCTCGGAATATGGATTAATGAACGTGCGGTGGTTTCCAACTTCAAGGCCAGCGGCTACTCCTAAAAACAGCAAAAGCTTTCAACCTGGACCACTTAAGTTACTTTATATTAGTCAGGTTCGGCGGAATAAAGGAATAGATAGAGTTATAAAACTCGCGGGCTCACTTTCGGAAAACAAACTCAATGCTGAAATCAGTGTGTATGGAGAGGTGTTTGATGAGGCTTACATTCTGGAGATCAACTCACTGCCGGATCAGGTAATACAATACAAAGGCGTAGCAAAATCCGAAGAGGTGTATGATGTGATGAGAGAATCAGATCTGATGCTCTTTCCCACTCGATATGTGGGTGAGGGATATCCCGGGGTGATTGTTGAGGCGATTAATGTAATGCTACCGGTAATGGCTACGGATATGGTTTCGATTCGGGACCTGATAGATCATGAAAAAGATGGTCTGCTGGTAGATTTCGAGGATGAAGAATTAGTATTAAAAAAAGTGAAGGATCTTATTGAAGATCGCGAGATGCTAATTGTACTGCACAAACACCTGGAACAGAAGCGAAATCAATTTTCATCGGAATTCTGGAACGGGGAGTTTTTTCTTTCCCTTGTGGAGGGGGATAAAAAAAGGGAACCACAGAGGGCACAGAGAACACCCCGAAACAAGTTCGGGACTGGAAAAAACACCAGCAATGAGGAAGTTGTTTGAGGTGAGGCTGATGAAGCTAAAACCTGACCGCACCCACCGGATCTGTCAGCGTTGGGAGTGTGGGTCGAAACCTATCTTTGATAGAGACTCTTTACGATAAACCGACGCTGACAGAAACCCGGGAAAGCGCCTGGAATGCTGTCAGGTCTTACTAAACCTGACAGCACCCACCGGATCTGTCAGCGTTGGGATTGTGGTTTATTACTATTCTAAATACAAGTTTGTATCCAATTTCAGTTTAAATTCCTCGTGAGCCTGTATAAAATTTTTCTTCCCGCCAAAACGCTTTAAAACACTCTTTTTTTCAACAAAAGATTCATTGTTACTAATGAAATCTAAATATGAAGTAAATGGATAATCAGTGTAGTTGTTGTGAATTTGGTGATGAATTGGATTCCGGTGGATGTAACAAATCAGATTCAGAAAATTACTTTCATCGGTCAGCTTTTTCCGTTTTAATGG
>JBGTFX010000168.1:0-2572 GCA_041747055.1 Balneolaceae bacterium | reverse complement strand
ACCTTATTTAGATACTCCTGTCCAGATTAAATGGCCGAATGATATACTTGTTAACAATAGAAAGTTAGGAGGGATTCTCACAGAGTGTATGTTCTTGGGTTCATCTCCTGAGCGGGTACTTATTGGAATTGGCTTGAATATCAATCAAACTACATTTAGTGCCCCCCTTAAAAATATTGCCACTTCATTAGCAGTAGAAAGTGAATCAACCCATTCAAGAGAGGAGGTATTAGCAGAAATACTTTCACAAATTGAACATATCTACACCCGCTGGCTCAAAAATGATCCCAGTTTATCCAAAGATATCAGCAGAGAAATCATCGGGTATGGCGAATGGATCAGCCTGAGTATAAACGGAACGGAATCAGATAAAAAGCATAAATTTTTAGGAGTGGACAAAAATGGATGCTGTTTGTTGTTGAATGATGAACTGGATGTAGATACCTTTTCACATGAGCAAATTCGAATCATCACCGATCGTGCAACGGTTCAATGAAGTGATTAACTTTCACTTTAAGGATTCTGACCCGCATTTTATTTGTGGCGTTAGTGGTGGTGTAGACTCAATGGCACTTCTCTATCTGCTCTACAAAAATAATATTAACACAACAGTGGTTCACTGTAATTACCAGGTAAGGGGAGAAGAGTCCGATCTGGATCAGGAGTTGGTTGAAGAAATGTGCATGATGTGGGGGTTGGATTGCATTACTTTAAAACTAAATCCGGAAGAAGCAGAGGGTAAAAATTTTCAGGGTTGGGCACGAGATCGCCGTTATCAAATTTTTCGGGATATAAAACGAGAGACCGGTGCAGATTACATAGTTACAGCACACCATCGTGATGATCAGCTGGAAACTATATTTCAAAAAATTCTACGCGGCAGCGGTTTCTCTTCCTGGAAAGGAATGCAGATTTTGGAAGGAGATATTTTTAGACCTTTATTGTCTGTTCAAAAAGACGAAATCATCGAGTTTGTAAGTGAAAATCATGTTCCATACAGGGAAGATAAGAGTAATAAATCATCGAAATATGCCCGTAATTTTTTACGTAACGAGTGGATGCCCCGGTTGAACGAACTGTTTCCGGGATGGCAAACGAATTTGCTGGCGATATCGGACAGGGCTGAGGAATTTGAACTACTTACTGATGAATTGCTTAAAAAGATTATGGTGGATGATAAAACATTAGACAGAGAACAATTTATTATCATTAACAAAAAAGTGTGGCCTGCTCTAATCCTTCAATTTATTAATAATACGTTGCCAAATATTTCAATAACTACGGGATTTCTTGATCAACTCGACAAACTTGAAAACCTTCAAACCGGCGCCGGAATAGTTATTTCTGATGATTACAGCCTGTTTCGGGATCGGGATCATTTGATTATAAAAAATCGCAATTCTGAAGATACGACAGAAGTTTCTTTTGAAAAGAAGGAGTTGTTTCATCAAAAAAAGCAGTTAGGAGCCGTAGAGATATCGGTTGAAAAATGGAATCAAATGATTTCAGAAAAGTCTTTACAAATGGATGCTGAATTAATACACTGGCCAATAAAGGTTAGGAATTGGGAAATGCGGGATACAATTCAACCATTTGGAATGAAGGGATCTCAAAAAGTGGCAAAGCTTTTGGCGAATAAAAAAATTTCATCCGTAGAAAAAAAACGGTCAAAAGTTATACAATCTTTTGATGGAAAGATCTGTGCCGTTATATTCCCACACGTTACAAAAAGCGGTCAGTTTGGTGTAATTTCAGATGAAGTTAAATGTACATTAAACACCGAAACCATAGTTATGATAGAAAACGTACTTGAATGAATCAGTATCTACCCGAGAAAGTTAACATCAACGGTGAACAGTTTCGTGTTTACCTGACAGAAGAAGAAATTCAACAGCGAAACAAACAGCTGGGTCAACAGATCAGTCAAGAATATAAAGACAAGCAACCCATTTTTATTGGTGTGTTGAATGGTGCTTTTATTTTTTTAGCAGATTTAATGCGATATGTAACCATTCCGTGTGAAGTTGATTTTTTAAAACTGAGCAGCTATGGCGACGAAAAGGTATCTTCGGGACAAGTTTATGACCTGAAAAACATTGATGCAGATATTCATGGCCGTCATGTAATCTTAGTAGAGGATATTGTTGATACCGGGCTTTCCATGAATTACTTGTATAAAAAATTATCGCAGTTTGAGCCTGCTTCTTTATCTATTGCCACGTTATTGCATAAGTATGAAGCTACTCATCACGATGTAAAGATTAAGTACACTGGATTTAAAATTCCCAATTTATTTGTGCTCGGCTATGGATTAGACTATGCTCAGGAGGGCAGAAACCTGGCCCAAATTTATATTTTGGAAGAGTAGATTAGTAGAAAAAGCAGTGTGTGTTGTTCTCCAAAGAGAAATGATTTTTCTTAGAGATTCTTTTTCATTGGTGTCCGGTTAAAAATGAACACAATCAAATTAAGAATCTTCTTGTATAATTAAAGCCAGTTTTATCGAGGTTGGGATTTTAGAACCCCTTCTACTGGAAAAGCATGAGTTGATCTGGCGGTTTCGTGGTTAAAT
>JBGTFX010000167.1:0-14910 GCA_041747055.1 Balneolaceae bacterium | reverse complement strand
TAGAACATTATTTTTTATGTAATCACTACTACCCATTTTGATGTCTTTTACCAGTGATGATAATTGAATGGTTGGGTGAATATGAGTTATGATATGAAGATGATCCTCAACTCCATTAATACGGTATAAATGACATTTTTTATTCTTCAAAATTCCCCAAATGTATTTAAATAGATCTTCCCGATTCTCTTTGATGAGAACTGGTTTTCTGTTCTTTGTGCTATAAACAATCTGATATAATAGTTGTGTGTATGTACCCATGTCGTTTTAGCTCTTGTTGTTTTATGATATGAGCAAATATGATAAAAAAATTGGATTCATGAATTGTAATCTGAATAACTTCATTTATTCAACCCCATTCGGGGTTGCTGATTGTTGCCCACTCATTAACCCCGAGCTGGTGCACGGGGCTATTCATATTTAACCCCTTTCGGGGTTATTTCCACCTCAACATCTTTTCTTAAAGCATGGTATTTTTTCTTAAGCTGCAAAAGTTTAATGCTAAAGTTTTTTTAAGTAAGTACTGTGAAATTTTCTTGCCGCTCATTTTTTCATATCCCCATATTCTGTGCTCTGCGCTCTTGAAACAAATTTCCACCTAATAAAATCTAAACGCTGATATTGCGAAGATATACTTCGCGGGCTATTCACATTCAACTCCTTCGGAGATATTTTGGCCTAAAATTCAGAAAGCATGGTGGCGTTTTAGTTAAACTCATTTCGTTGTTCATCAGTATATGATTAAAAAGATCAGCCGGAATAAAATTGATGTGAATCCTCTTATGGGAATGTTACCTCATCCCGAAGGGATTAAACGTGAATAGCGCCGGGTGAAAGCCGGTGAAAAACGGAACCCACACGAATCACAACCCCGAATGGGGTTGAACCGCGGAGCATGCCTCCGCAATGTCAAAGCTTGAGATCTGTTTGTTAATCTGGTATTGAATTAGAGAATATCCAGCTCATTAATTAAATCGAAAATACATCTTTTTTATTACCGGAATAATTAAAAGTGCGAAAATGAGTGCAGAGGTGAAAAAGATGATATTTTGATTTGGAAGGGAGAAATCCAATCCTCGCGATAGTGCTCGGAGTAAATTAGTTAATCCAATCAAGACGGTGAGATAGACTACAAATCCCGAAAGAATGTTGTAAAACGTGCCGTTCTGATGTTGTTTTGGAAGAATGGTGGTTTGATTCATCATCAGGAATAGTATGACGGCTATGACCGGCAGTATGATTCCATTGAGTGCCTGTGCAAGAATAATAACCGGCACGGGTTGAAGTTCAAGCAGCCCAAAAAGTAATCCGAGAGAAAGTACACCCATCCAAACGGACCTGAAATAGAAGCCATCTGTAGTCCATTGAGTTTTATTTGACGATGTTGTAAGTAGCGATTTAGCCGTGATGGCGGCGGCAAGTGCTGCCGTAAGTGTAGAGCTTAAACCGGCGCCAAATAATCCAATGCCAAGCAGCCAGTTTCCCCATCCGCCGAGCTGTTCTGTGAGTGCAGCAGCCAAAGCTGCAAACGTAAACTCCCCGGCAATGGCTGTGCCGGTAAGAAGTATGCAGATCGAAATAAAACCACCCAGTCCGATGGCGATCAAAAGACTCAGTTTCATCTCTGATGGAGTTTGCGTGTGCTTTAATCCGGAGCCCAGAAAAATGTTGTACGGAACCACGGTTGTACCGATTAGCCCGAGTACCAGAAGTTCAGCTCCTACAGGAATTGCCGGTACAATTCCATCGCTAAAAAGAGAGGAGAGATTGTGTGGGATCATGAAGGCGGTGATCACAAAACAGATTCCCATTACGGCAACAATCAACCCGAGCAGAGTGGCAATTTGTTGGATGCTTCCTTTCCATAGTAAAATTCCCGATAACAAACCAATAGTGCCAACGATAAGTGGAACCGGAAGCTGATTGGTGACTATAGACATTCCTGCCACAGCACCCAGTATATTTCCTGCTTCAAATGCCGCACAGCCCGAAAGGATAGCAAGCAGTGTAATCCAGATTAGAAAATTCCCGGTTTTGGTTCCTGAGTATTGAGAGCGCATCGCTTCACCCAAATTATTGCCGGAAACTGCGGTAATTCGTGCGGATGCTTCCTGTAGAATATAGCAGGCAATTATTGAGAAGATGATAGCCCAGATTAACGTATACCCAAAACCTGCACCGGCTGACGCTGCTGTGGTCACCGTACCCGGGCCAATAAATGCCGCGGAAATAACCGACCAAAAAAGAATATGTAGCAGGCGCTGTTTCACGCACGGAATGTAGGAAAAAATTGGCTTCTACAAATTTCCTTACTGTTCTATCTTCTCCTGTGATCTTTTTTGATTTCGTCCGAAGATATATTTTTCAAGTTCTACAGTAATAAAAACGATGAATCCAATGGCCAATGGAAAGATCCAATAGTTAAACGAGAGGGGGGCGGTTTCAAAAAGGTGATTCATAAATGGCGCATAGGTAAATATTACCTGGAGAAGTATGAGCACTCCCGATGAGTAGAAAACGGCACGATTGTTAAAAAAACCGGAAAAAATAGCGGTCTGATGCATTCTCCGGCAGTTGAAAAGGTAGAAAAGCTGACCTGCAACAAGCGTATTTACGGCGATTGTTCGTGCTATTTCAATTTCGTAACCGCCATCCCTTAACCATGCATATAATCCCAGGGTAAGTCCTCCTATGAGGAAAGAGACAAAAACAATTCGCCAAATGAGATAACCGCTGAGGATTGCTGCTTCGGAATCACGCGGCGGCCGTTGCATTACACCGGGTTCTGTAGGTTCAAATGAAAGAGCGAGTGCTAACGTTACTGCTGTAACCATATTCACCCATAAAATTTGTACCGGTGTGATGGGAAGTACCATACCCATTAACAGGGCTGCCATAATGATCAAAGACTCCGCACCATTTGTGGGTATGATAAAAAGAATCGCTTTTTGAAGATTATCATAAACAGTACGCCCCTCTTCTATAGCATTTGTAATCGATGCAAAATTATCATCAGCCAATACCATTTCGGAAGAATCTTTTGTGACTTCGGTACCTTTGATTCCCATTGCTATTCCTACGTCTGCACGCTTTAATGCAGGTGCGTCATTCACCCCATCACCGGTCATCGCGCAAATCATATTTTCTTCCTGATAAGCTTTTACCAAACGTAGTTTATGTTCCGGGCTTGTTCGGGCAAAAATCGTATGCTCTAAAGCCGCTTTTCGTAGTTCGGCGGCATCCATTTTTTCAAGCTCAGATCCATTAATCGCCTTCACGTCATCACCAAAACCCAAATCTATCCCAATAGCTTTTGCAGTTGCCAAATGATCGCCTGTAATCATCTTTACCTGAATGCCCGCTGTGTAGCAAAGTTTAATTGCTTCAATTGCTTCCGGCCGCGGTGGGTCTACAATTCCAATCAATCCTAAAAAAATAAGTCCCTCAATATCTTCATTACTGATATCGTCTATATCCTTAACCTTTTTGTATGCTGCAGCAATGAGTCGCCTTCCCTGCCTTGCCTGTTCATCAATTTTTTCGTTCCAATAATCTGCATCTACATCAGTCTCACCATTATCGTTTAGTTGTTGATTGCAAAGCTCAAGTAACCGCTCCGGTGCTCCTTTCACATAGATGATTCGCTCCCCATCCACTTCATTTAACGTAGCCATATACTTGTGTTCAGACTCAAAGGGTATATGATCAATTCTCTTGGGATCGAAATCTTCTAACCCGGCCTTATAGCCAAGTGTGATGAGGGCGCCCTCAGTGGGATCGCCTTCGAGTTTCCAGGTGTCTTTTTCTTGATGTATTTCTGAATCGTTACAGGTTATTACGGTTTGAGCCAGTTTTTTAAACACCGGCTCACCGTCAGTATTTATGGATTGATTGTGATGTTTGATAGAGCCTTCGGGTTCGTACCCCGCTCCCTTAATTTCATACTCTTTATCCGCAGTAATTACAGATTGCACCGTCATTTCGTTACGGGTTAGAGTACCGGTTTTATCGGAACAGATGACGCTTACAGAACCGAGTGTTTCCACCGATGGGAGCTTTCGGATGATCGCATTTCTTTTTGCCATGGCCTGAACGCCAATGGCAAGAGTAATAGTCATAATTGCCGGCAAACCTTCCGGAATGGCTGCCACGGCGAGACTGATTACGGCCATAAACAACTCACTAATTTCGTAGTCCCGAAAGAAATACCCGATGGCAAAAAAGATGGCGGAGATAAATAAAATGCCAACGGAAAGTGCTTTACCGAAATCATCGATCTGTTGGAGCAGGGGAGTAGTTAATTTCTCCACATCACTCATCATCCGGTTAATTTTTCCAAGTTCTGTATTGGCTCCGGTTTCTGTTACAACGCCTCTTGCTCGCCCATTTACAACCGAAGTGCCCGAAAAAGCCATATTTATACGATCACCGGGTACGGAATCCTCAGCGACAGGGTCTGTATCTTTATCCACGGCTACTGATTCGCCGGTGAGTGCAGATTCTTCTACTCGTAAATTTCGAGCTGAAAGTAATCGAAGATCAGCCGGAATTTTATCACCTGATTCTAAAAGTACTATATCTCCGGGAACCAGATTTTCGGCTTCAATTTCTTTTCGGTCGCCATTTCTTATCACAACAGCATGGAGAGAAAGCATTTTGCGAATCCCTTCGAGTGCTTTTTCTGCTTTTCCTTCTTGTACATATCCTATAATGGCATTGATTAAAACAACGGCCAAAATTACTCCTGTATCCAACCAGTGATTAAGCAGTGCAGTAACAACTGCTGCTGCCAGAAGCACATATATCAGTACGTTATGAAATTGCAGTAGAAACCGTTTAAATGCAGACTGCTTCTCAGCTTCAGGCAGTTTATTTGGCCCATGCTCATCCAAAAGCTGTTCAGCTTTTTTTGTTGATAACCCCTCATCTATATCAACGTTTAATTTATGCAGGGTTTCAGATACGGTAAGAGTGTGCCAGAATAAATTTGATGATGAATTTTCATCACTCTTGATGGTTTCCCCTTGGCTCATTATCAGGTAGATTTTAAATTTCAGGATAGATTATTGCAAAATACAAGAAGTTCTGCTCTATGTATATATAATTAAAGAGTATAACTTCATGTTAAAGGAATTTTTTAATGATATTAATATTAGTGTGATTATTTGCAATTTGACATTATAACACGCAGGCGCTGTTTTACATACGGGTTGTAGAAAAAAATGTCTTCATCAAATTTCTTCCGACTCCTTTCGCTTTGAAAACATTCCAATTTTGAGACCTATTAAAAGTAGAGAAACTAATTTGCGTCTAATATCTAAAGCTTCAGATGAACTCTCTTCTCTCTTACCTGTCTCTTGTTAGATTATTTTAAATCAATTTCAGAATTCAAAGATGCCTATATAAAATTTAAAGGAACTGCTGAAGATTTATTCTATGAATTTGGAATTAATGATTATAAAAATACTTGTTGATGGAAATTTTTTGATGATATTTTGATTTAGTATTATAAATAATCAAGAACATTTGATTCATTTTACCACTATCGCCATGCGGATACTTTACTTCAGTTTTTTTTCTTTACTGCTATCGGCATTTTTATTCATCGGTTGCTCAGGTTCTAAAAATACGGCAGTTGAAAGGCCTGATTTAGAAACAAATACCCGATACATTAGCTCTACCGGCTCAGATTTCATGCGTGATGAAATCAAGAAAGGAATGAAGTCGGTAAAGAGACTTCATAACTCTGTAAGTTATCGAACTTATCAATTCGATTTAAATAAACTTCCCACTCAAGACGAGCTCACAAATGTGGATTTCGAACAACGATCGGTTCAATCTAATGTGGATCATCAATCCAGGGCAGGTTCCGCTCTTATTTTATCAAATCGACGTGGAAAAACGGTTCTTCTTACTGCAGCACATACTGTAGTTTTCCCCGATACTGTTTGGCACTTTGCCAATACTGTAGGCTCTAGTCCGAAAGTTGAAGCAGTATCTGTATTGCAAAACGTTTCAAGAATGTTAATCGGATCCGATGATGTGTACGGATTTGAATTGACTTTAAGTGATGTTGACCGTGATCTTGCGATGCTCACTCTCAATTGGGAACCATTGGATCGCCCAAGATTAAATTCACTTGAACTACCGGTTGGCAGCTCAATGGATCTAGATTGGACTGATGAAGTGTACGCAATTGGTTTCCCCTTAGGGGTTGAAATGGTAACACGTGCTATGATTAGTAAATCGAGTCAGACCGGAAGGAGAAGTATGGTGTTAGATGCATCTTTCAATCGAGGTTTTAGTGGAGGATCGATATTTGCCGTTCGTGGTGATGGATCGGGGATGGAGTGGGTAGGAATGATTTCTTCAGCTTCAGGTGAAAGAGTGGACTTTTTAATACCAGGTTCAATAAACGATGATGATTACAGGCCGGATACCGAGTACAGAGGAACCATCTACACACGGCGAACCCAACAGATTAATTATGGAATTACGTTTGCTGTTGGGGTAGATGAAATAAAAGATTTTTATAGAGAGCACAGTAATGAACTGAGAAGATTGAGAATTTCCATACCGGCTTTAGAAAGATAATTCTAAAGTGTCCACATATATCACTGACAGGCTCTGCTTTGAATAAGTAATCGGTTCGCCCTTCGAGTCTCGATCTTATGTCGAACATCAGCCATGTATTTACATTTTCATCGTATGCGCCTTTAATCAGTTTTGTACTATATTCACAAAGGGTAAATTTATGGGTATGAATGATTAACCCATAGTGGGTGGTTGCATAACAGAAATTAAGAATTAATTCATTGATGAATGAAGATGTTGTATGCATGAGAATAATCAGATAAAAGAATACGGAGAGATAGACCGTATCTTAGAAACCTTTTACAATAAAGAGCTCAGAACTGAAATTTGTAATCTCAGAAGTAATTTTCGAGAACCGATAAAGGAATGGTTCATCAAAACGAGAGATGAGATTCAACGTATTCGTAAAGATGATGAACTTCTATATCAACAAACCATCAATATTTTTACGGATAATCTGAATGAACTTCAGGAAATAATTGACCAAATCCCGAGTAAAGGATGGCACCATCTCTATAAACAGGCAATCGTGAAGGCGTGTGAATCATTGCCTGCCGAAGTTGTTGAAAAACAGGGAGAATTACGATTTGAACCGATTGAATCGGACTCCATTCGGGTAAAATCGGGTAAACTGGTAAAGCAGGTAGGAAATAAATTCTCAAAAAATGGATTTTCCAGAACAGTCTATCTGCGACAATTGGTGATGCAATTTATGCTAACTAATTGTAAATGGATTGAAGAGTTTGCAGCTGGTGAATATGATGAATGCGCTATGTTGCTTGATTTGCTGCTTGAAAAAAGAGATTCTCATGCAGATGATGTGGTACCGGAAAAAGGAGAGAAAAGTTATACGGATTTTAAAATTGAAATATTCCTGGAGCTGGAAGATCATCTTCAGGTTGCTGTTCAACATCTAAAGCAGTTTGAACAGAATAATGAGAGTCAGGTTGAGCATTATCTAAACCAGCTAACGCCTACACTATCAAAAAAGGCTGATATAGCAGGAACGTTCGAAGATAGACAGAAAAAACTGGACGAAACTCAATTTTCAAATTATTCCAAAAATGATTCCGAGCGTTTGGAAGAGCAGAAAGATGCCTGGGTTCATTATTTGCAGACCCAATTTGCTGATCTGAATGTACAAACAGAAATTGCGCGCTTTGGTTTTATAGCATCTTCTGTGAAGGATAATATTTTAAATCAATCACATGATTTTTTCAGGGATTCATTTTATGTGCCTATTGAAAATGGAGTAAAGGCAACAAAAGAGGCTATAGAAAGATTGAATGAATTGAAATCTGTATCAGGGAAAGGTATAGAGAAGAAAATTGAATGGGTACGGACAGAGTTGAGTCAGCAGCTAATTGATGAACTCATAACACCGATGCAGAATCAGGAGAGTTTGTTGCGCCCCCTACAGCGGATGCAGCATTTGATTAGTGATCTCCAGGTAGAATCGAAGCAATTTTCTGATGAAGTACATCTCGCCCAAAAAAGGATAAATGCTTACCCTATCCCTGAAATTCAAATGGATACGTTGCGGTGGCAGTCGCTTGCAGCAAGATATTTAAAGGAAGAAGCGCTGAAAAAACTGGCCCCTTCGAACCAGGAATTCGACAAACTTTTAGCAGAAATACTAAATGAAGTAGAAGAGGCCGTTCAGATATCGGATGTAAACCTATTGGCTGCAGTTGAATCGAGCCAGTCTATCGGGGAGGAGGAGGCACCACTTGAAATTGCAATAAACGGACTCGAACGCGCAGTGAATACCTTGGAGAAATCGATCAAACAGGTGCGGGAAAATCAGGACACCTATCAGTTGATTGTGAAGGAGCAACTTCCCACAGCATTGCATTCACTGGCACGGACGATGTTAAATCGAGAATTTGACCGGTTTGAAATGCAGGATAAAGCGTTGCAGGTGAAAGAGCAGGCTTTTAACTGGAATCAACGAATGAGCTCGAAATGGGCGCGCTTTAGTGACCGGATGGAGCTTGGCGGTCGATTTATGACCAAGAAATTTAAAGAGGGTTCTAGAGTAGTAAGTCCTTATTTGGGTTTTAAGAGCAATGGTACAATTTCAATAAAAGAGAAGCGAAATCTAGCAGAATATCTCGCAAAATCCGGGGGCGAAAGCGATCTTCCGTTTATTTATAAGAAATTATTTGATAGGGATTTTTCAATTGACGAACGGTTTTATGTAGCTCCAATCAATAGCATGGAAATGATCAGGAGTTCGTATGATCAGTGGCAACGGGGACTGAGCGCAAATGTAGCTATTGTTGGTGAAAAGGGCAGTGGCAAAACTACAATGATCCGTTTTGCAAAAAAAAATGTTTTTGCAGGTGTGGAACCGATAGAGATCAACTTTGAGAAAACGTTTATTGAGGAATCGGAGCTATTGAACCGTTTATGTAAAGCTCTTGGATTTAAGCCGGTGAAATCTCGCGATGAATTTCTGGAAAAGGTAGAAAAGAAAAAACTGCCGTCGGTTTTAATTGTAGAAAATCTCCAGAATATTTTTATCAGAAATATTAATGGATATGAGGCACTGGAGTCTTTTTGGGTGATCATGTCATCAACCATGGATAAACTTTTTTGGGTGGTAAGCTCATCTCGATATCCCTGGAAGTTTTTTGAGAAAATGTCTGATGCAGACCAATATTTTTCCCACGTTTTGTATGCTGACGGTTTATCAGAAGTGGAAATAAGAGACGCTATTTTGGCTCGTCACAAATCAACGGGGTATGAGCTCTATTTTGAACCCGGTGATAACATGAAAAACAGCCGCTCATATAAAAAACTTTTAGGTGATGAAAAGCAGTCTCAGGAATTGATTCGAGATACGTATTTCTCCAGACTTTCAAAAATTAGTGAAGGCAATACGTCCATTGCCATGATTTTTTGGCTGCAATCCATCAAAGAATTTGACAATCGGCGGTTTGTATTCCTTCCACTACAAGTTGCTGAGGTGGATAAGCTCGAAGCCCCTGCAAAAGAGGTATTGTTTACCCTTGCATCGCTGGTAATGCACGATACGCTGACGAGCGAAGAGCTTGCAAAATCTCTGCACCAAGATGAGTCGCAAAGTCGATTAATGCTTGCACGTTTAAAAACGAAAGGGATTGTTTATGAAAGCGAAAGCGGGTACAATCTAAATCACCTGGTTTATCGGCAAGTTGTTCGGCTGCTGAAAAGAAGAAATATTATCCATTAATGAAGATTTCAATGAGTGTAAAAAGTATAAAATTGATCTTTTTTCTTTTGTTGATCAGCATTGGGATGAGCCTTAAAGCTGTTACAGTGAGTGCTGCTCCTGAATTCGTTCTGCAATCAGCAGATAGTGTGGAGATGAATCAAGACGGAGCAGAGAACAATCTATCAGAAGAAGAATCGGAAAAGTCTGTATTAAATGAGGATTTTGTAGAACTTAAAGAACTGATCTCGTTCACAAAAATATTCAACGCACTTTTACTGCTGTTTATCACCTATTTTGTGAATAAATATGTGACGATTATTCTTGATACATTATCTGAAAAGGCCACAAATTATCGTCTGTTTATAAAGCGATTAGCACCTATCAGTCGGATTACCATTTGGTCTGTTGCAATCTATATCGTTATTGCTGGAATTGTGGCGCCGCCATTTGAGACTGTCATTACCATAGCTGCATCTATTGGTATTGCTGTAGGTTTTGCTTCGCAGGATATATTGAGAAACATATTTGGCGGAATTATGATTATCCTGGACAGGCCATTTCAGGTTGGAGACAAGATTCAGGTAGGGGATCACTATGGAGAAGTACTCAGCATTGGGTTACGGTCAAGCCGGGTGGTAACGCCTGATGATTCCATTGTTTCGATTCCCAATGGAGAATTGATGAACCGAGCAGTTTCGAACTCCAACAGCAGTGCACTCGATTGCCAGGTAGTAGCAGAAATTTTCCTGCCTGCCACCACAGATGTTCAAAAAGTGAAAGACATAGCCTATAAAGCTGTTTATTCATCCTCTTTTACATATCTGAACAAGCCCGTTGTTGTTATTGTATTAAATGAAATTCAAAATAACAGGTTTATCATGAAATTACGCGTGAAAGCATATGTAGTGGATATTCGGTATGAATTTATGTTTAAAAGCGATATAACTGAAATGATTATCGAAGAGTGTAATAAACATGGATACATTCCTGATGGGGCATTATCAAAAGTTGAAGAGTAAAAAATGATATATCTGTATTAGGTCTGACATGATTTTGTATTATCAGATAGCTATACTCAATTAAAACAATTAATAAACCAACTCAACTCAAAACATGACTAGAAAAACGTTACTCATATCTTTTTTAATTTTAACTTCTACTTTTTTTTCTGAAGCCATCGCACAGGAGAACTCGTGGATGTTTGGTCCGTTCGAACGGGCAGAAAACCAACAACCAATTATTGAGCCAAGGGCTAACACACTGTTCGAAGATCCCATGACCGGGGAGATGGTGTATTGGGAATCGATGGCCACTTTTAATCCAGCTGCAATAGTCAAAGATGGAAAAATTTATGTGATTTATCGCTCCGAAGAGAAACTTGGTGAAACAGGAATTGGCGGTCATACTTCTCGTTTAGGTTTGGCTGTTTCTGAGGATGGAGAAACGTATGAAAGAGAAGATCAGCCCATATTTTACCCTGATGAGGATGGCCAAAAAAAGTATGAGTGGACGGGGGGTGTAGAAGATCCGCGGATTGTTGAAACAGAAGAGGGGCTTTATGTGATGACATACACGCAGTGGAATCGTGAATATCCGAGGCTTGCTGTTGCTACATCAGAAGATTTACGAAACTGGGAAAAGCATGGCCCAATTTTTGAAGAGTGGAAAGATGGCAAATATCATAATATGGAAACAAAAGCCGGTGCAATTGTTACAAAACTAAAGGGTGATAAGCTGGTTGCTGCAAAGATCAACGGACGGTATTGGATGTATTATGGAGTACCGCATGTGTGGCTTGCAAGTTCGGAGGATCTGGTGAATTGGGAGCCTGTTGAAAATTATCAGGGAGATTTGGCTCCGGTTTTAAGTCCACGTCCGGGATATTTCGATTCATGGCTGGTAGAAGCAGGCCCGCCGCCCGTTTTGACTGATGACGGTATTGTGGTTCTTTATAATGCCGGGAATTCTCAAAATATCGGCGTTCCGGAATTGGGAAATCGAATTTATACCGGAGGGCAGGCGTTGTATGATGCCAATGAACCATGGAAATTGCTTGATCGATCAGATGAACCGTTTATTCAGCCGGAAAAAGAATTTGAAAAATCGGGTCAATATGAAGATGGCACCACCTTTATAGAAGGATTGGTCTATTTTGAAGGAACCTGGTATCTCTACTATGGAACAGCAGACAGCATGGTGGGGGTTGTAACCTGGACAGATTAAAATAAATTCTGCCGAAAAAATTATACAGTGCCGAAATTATCGACACACATAAAATCACGTAAACAAGAGAGAAGAAGACAGACATTTACCAGCATAGCTATTTTAGTAGGTATTCTAGTTTTGCTGGTGGTGTCTCTATTTCTATCATGGTGGATTAATATGCCTTCAAGAGATCAACAATCACCTGATGTGGAACTAACTGAATCACAATTTGCCCTTGCTGCAGATCTGGAAAGAGACGTTCGACATTTGGCTGAGACCATTGGCGAAAGAAATATGCATCGACGTGGTACTCTCGATGTAACGGCTGAATGGATTGAAGAACAATTTCAGGAAATGGGAGTTGAAACCACCCGACATACCTATCAGCTTCAGCGTGGAGTGTATCAGGGTCGTTCATCAGATAATATCATTGCTGAATTTCCCGGCACGGAAACCCCTGATCAGATTGTAATCGTAGGCGCTCATTACGACACGGTTCCAAATTCGCCCGGGGCAAATGACAACAGTTCCGGAGTAGCGGTACTTCTTGCACTGGCAGAATGGACTATTGAAAATCATCAGCCCAAAACCGTACGATTTGTAGTGTTTACCAATGAGGAACAACCCTTTTACCAAACCGAGGATATGGGAAGTTATGTGTATGCCGAAGAACTGAAAAACCGAGATGAACAAATCACAGCCATGTTTTCGATGGATGGAATAGGATATTTTAGTGATGAACCGGGAAGTCAGCACTATCCGTTCCCGGGAATAGGTTTGATCTATCCCGATAAGGCAAATTTCATCGGATTTGTCACCCGCTTCAGCGATCTTCGGTTGATGCAGAGTGGATTAAGTGCATTCCGTGAAAATGCAACTATACCCGCCGAAGGAGTAGCACTGCCGGAGTTTGTTCCCGGAGTAAGCTGGTCAGATCACTGGTCATTTTGGCAACACGGTTTCCCGGCATTTTTAGTAACAGACACCCTGCCGTTTCGCGACCCTAACTATCACTCCGCTGCCGATACACCTGATGAATTAGACTTCGAACGTATGGCTTTAGTTGTTGATGGGCTCAAGAGTGTGATTGAGAATCTGGCATCAAACCAATGATATGCTATTCGAGGGTGTGTCTGGAGTATTGATAAATCGCCTGATTATCGTTTCCTGTAACATAAAAATACTGAAGATCCGGCCTGATGCTGAGTCCGCGAGGGTTTCCAGACTGACCACTAACGTCAAATGCATCAATATACTGAGCTGATTTTAACTCATAGGGCTCTGATAGATGATATTGCAGAATCTCTTTCCTGCCGGTATCCATCAGCAGCATAATGGTACCGTCGGCAATGATTTCTATTCCGCGAACTTCATTTTCCTGATCGCTGATGTCGAGGGTGAAAGTGGATTTTATAGTGGTAATGTCCCATGGTTTTGACAGATTCACTTCATGCACCGCCTGTGCATTTCGATCATCAATAAAAAGACGCATTCCATCGGGTTTAAAATCGATATCGTGACCCCGATGCACAAAATCATCAAGGTTAGCGTAATAGGTACTTTGAGCAGATGAAAGCTCCCAAGGATTCGAAAGTGTGTAACCCCAAATTTCCGTTCTGTTAAACAGCCACATTTTTTCCCCATCTGCGCGAATGTAAAGCCCATGAGCATTTGACTGCTGTTTGGTAGACCCAAATTCATTTGAAAGATCAAATTCACCACTGAACGTAGCAGTGCTTAGATTCCAGGGATCGGAAAGTTTATAGCTTGCCACATTTTCAGTATATCTTCCTGTCACATAAATTTCAGTTCCATCCGGATGCCAGTGATTTGCACGGGCATTTTTTGTCTCTTTTGAAATGTCGAGGGAAATACCGGAGTAGTGATACTCTTCAAATAATACACGATCACTTACCGTAACGGAATCCGTAAATAGAAAAATTAAAATTGAAAGTAACAGGGAGTTCAATGGTATTTTAAGTGATCGGGAAAAGTGGGGATTCATTAAGCTAAAGTAAGTTCGTAGGTTGAATGAACGTGCAAAATAAGAGACTAATGTTAAGTTAATAATATGAACCTGAAAAGTGGCTCTATCTCAATAAAAAGTTTATTTTGGGAAAACAAAATCTAAAATGCTCTGTATTAGTTGATATGAAGATAATTCCGAAGATAGGACTTCTCCTTTGTTGCTTAGGCTTGATTGGAAATGGTTTGTCCAATTTAAATCAACTGAATATCACATCTGCAGCAGATCAATACACTGCACCTGCAGAACATAATGGAATTTCCAATTCTATACTTTTTTCAACTCCTCACCCATACCATTTTTTAGCAGAAAATGTACATGAGATTTCCACTGAAATTGAACCTGAAAACTCAATTGTTGCAAGCTGGAAATTTAATAAAAAGGAATTTTTCACAGATGAATTATACTTGAATAGAGCTTTACGTATTACGTTAAGTCAATCTGTGAAAATTATGATTTTCCCTTTCCACTCCTATCTATAGTTCCATCATTTCTCAGGTTCTAAAAAACCTAAATTCTTGCAAAAATTAATTCAGTTCCAATGCACGGTTTAACCACTGTGATGCAGGAACTATACCTATAAAACTAAAAAGATTTTAAGATGGATATAGATGTAATCTCTATTATAATTGGAACAGTAGCACTATCAACTTTTCTAGTGCCTATTGGACTTTTTCAACTTTCGGAAAAGCGAAAAAAGAAAAATGCACAGAAAAAATTTGAAAGTTTGGCAGATCAGCACGGTTTTAACATTGATGAAATGGAAATTTTTCGTGGAGAAATTGTGATGGGAATAAACTTTCAAAACCGATCCCTGATGCATTTAAAAAATGAGAAGGTAACGGTGTTAAATGTTGATGATATAGAAAGTTGTAGCTTCTATGAA
>JBGTFX010000166.1:0-9897 GCA_041747055.1 Balneolaceae bacterium | reverse complement strand
AGCAAGTATCATGGAAGGAGGAGTATATGACGCTTTTGGAAGAACATGGTATTCCATATGAAGAAAAATACTTGATGTGAGTCCATGCTTTTATTGAACCCCATTCGGGGTTCTCTATTGGTTTTGTACCAACATACCCCGGCACACGTGCCGGGGTAAACGAATGCAATGAGACACGAACCCCGAATGGGGTTCAATATCAACCAGAACGCAGTTCTAACCCAATAATTACTTCAAATAAACATCATGCTGATCCAACACTCCCTGCTTGGTGGCTTTTCCTGTTTTGCTGAAGAGGATTACCGCTAAGGTAGCCAGTACAAATCCGGGGATAATGGAGTATAGGGTAATGATTTCATGCTCTACACCCGGCATCATCAAACCAAGATTTTCCCATACAAGTACAGTTACCGCACCCGTGATGATTCCGGCCATTGCTCCATTTCGAGTCATTCGTTTCCAGAAAAGAGACAGAATGATTACCGGACCAAATGCAGCTCCAAACCCGGCCCAGGCATACGCCACAAGCTCAAGAACCAGATTATCGGGATTTGCTGCTAATAGCAACGCTACGATGGCTACGCCAATTACTGCAAAACGGCCAATCCAAACCAACTCCTTTTCAGGTGCATTTGGCTTGAGAAATCCTTTGTAAAAATCCTCAGCAATGGCACTTGAACAGACAAGCAGCTGTGAATCTACCGTACTCATAACGGCGGATAGAATAGCAGCTAGTACAACTCCTGCAATCCAGGGATTGAAAAGAACTTGTGTTAATTCCAGAAACACGATTTCCTGATCGCCCGCTGCGAGTGGGGCATCCGCAAAGAATGCTATTCCCGTAAAACCGACAAATATGGATCCGTAGAGAGCAAAAACCATCCAGGTCATGCCGATAAGTTTTGCTTTTGGAACATCTTTTTCTGACCGAATGGCCATAAAACGTGCCAAAATATGAGGCTGACCAAAATAACCAAGTCCCCACGCCAACAGAGAAATGATCCCAATAAAGGTCATTCCTGAAAACACATCAATGTAAGCCGGATCAATTGCTGATGCGGTGGATATGATTTCATCCCAACTCATGTAGGTGACAATGATCACCAGCGGAGCGGCAATCAGAGCAATAAACATCAAAATTCCCTGGAAAAAGTCAGTCCAGCTAACGGCAAGAAATCCCCCAAGAAATGTGTAGGCAACAATGATAATGGTTCCAGTCCACAGCGCTAAATTTCGATCCATGTCGAATGCACTTTCGAAGAGGGTGGCACCGGCAACAAGGCCTGATGCGGTGTAAACGGCAAAGAATATGAGTATTACTAAAGCCGATATTACCCGCAGCATTCGTGATTTATCCTGAAATCGATATTCAAGGTAATCAGGCAGGGTAATAGAATCCTGAGCCACTTCGGTGTATTTACGCAATTTTCGGGCAACAAACTGCCAGTTTAGATAGGCTCCAATGGATAGGCCAACGGCAATCCATATTTGATTTAATCCGAATGCATAAACCGCACCGGGCAGTCCAAGCAGTAGCCATCCACTCATGTCAGAGGCACCGGCACTTAATGCAGCAACTCCACTTGTTAAATTTCGTCCGCCGAGGATATAATCAGAGAGGGTATCGGTATTTCTGTAGAAAAAGATTCCAAAAGCGATGAGAGCAATAAAGTAGACAATAAACGTAGTGAGCGTAGCTGTGTTCATTCGTTATCTCCCTTTGTTTCATAAAAAAAGGTAACGATTGACAGGACGACAACCGTCAGCATTGGCACAAAAAGCCAAAACCAACTGGCAAAACTGAGTGACGTTTCTTCCATATAAGTAGACCTCAATTAAAAACTAATATTAATTCAGCCATTGATAAGGATTTTGCCATCAAGTAACAAGTCCGATCGATTAATGGATTAGAGTCCACCAGATTTGTCATACCTTGCTTGACACGGTATCTCTGAACCTAGAAATAGAAGAGGAACCTAGAAGCGAAGACCGGTTTATTTTATGAACGTGCTACAAAGAAACTATTCTGAATTTCGTTCAGAATCCTGCCACTTTGGTAGGGTCAGGAGATGCCGGATCGGGGTCCGGCATGACTGTTTAATACTATCAAGGCACTAATTGTCGATGCACACACCTCGTAAGATAAACTCAGTAAGCTGTTTTTCGAGTTCGTAGGGATTGGCTGCTTCGGGTTGATCGGTATACCAATAGTAAACCCATCGCACCGACGAAAGAACGGCGTGTGTGATGATATCAAGATCGAATGGGCGGAATTGCTTTTGGTTGATACCTTCCTGAATAATAACTCTGACTTTCTGTTCATACTCATCCCGTCGATTCACAAATTCAGTCAGTTTTGGATCTTTTAAATTTCGCCACTCATTTACCAGCAGTCCCACCTGATAAGGTTTGGTGGAGGTGAGGTTAATATTGAGTGAAACCAGTGCTTTAAGCTTTTCAACGGGATCGTAGCTTGAATCCATGATATGATCAATCCCGGTATGGAAATCCTCCGAAATTTGAAAGAGGTAGGTTTCCAGAAGTGCCTCTTTTGAATCGATGAAATTGTAGATGTTGGAGACTTCAAACCCCATCTTTTCAGCCAGATCCCGCATGGTTGTCGCTTTGTATCCTTTTTCGTGAATCATCTTTAATGACTCATCTAAAAACTTCTTTTTTCGGGGACTGATTTTTAAAGCCATAGTGCAGTTCTGTTTGATTTTCGAGATCAGAATTATATATTGATATGAACAACTGTTCACCAATCAATTAACGTATGCCAATATATCATAAACTCGGAAAAATTCCTCCCAAAAGGCACACGCAGTTCAGAAAGCCCGATGGAGAACTGTATCATGAACAAGTTTTTGGAACCATTGGGTTTGATGGAATGTCATCCATTCTCTATCACACCCATCCGCCAACCATGGTGCGGAGTATTCAGGATCCGTTTGATGTGAGCCCTAAAGTGGCTGTTGCGAATAACATTACGGCACGCCTTTTAAAAGGATTTGAAGTGGAACCGAAAGATGATTTTCTGGAGAGTCGTGAAGCCATCCTTACCAACTCAGATGTAACCATCCATCTTGCATCCCCAAAAAAATCAATGACCGATTATTTCTACAAAAACTCAGAAGCGGATGAGCTGATTTTTGTACACAAGGGGAAGGGCACCTTAAAGACCTTATTTGGAAATATTGACTTTGAATACGGGGATTATCTGTTGATTCCCCGTGGTGTGATTTATCAAATCTACTTTGATACGGAAGAGAATCGACTTTTTATCACTGAGTCAGCCGTACCTATTTATACACCAAAGAAATATCGAAACTGGTTTGGTCAGCTGCAGGAGCATTCACCGTATTCTGAACGAGATTACAAACTGCCCGAAAATCTGGAAACCCACGATGAGAAAGGGGAGTTCCTGATGAAGATCAAGAAAAACGGGATGATCCATCATTTAGAATATGCATCACACCCGTTTGATGTGGTTGGCTGGGATGGATTTAATTATCCATACGGATTTTCAATTCACAACTTTGAGCCCATTACGGGACGGATTCATCAGCCGCCACCGGTTCATCAAACCTTCGAGACATCCGCGTTTGTGGTTTGTTCGTTTTGTCCACGGCTGTATGATTATCATCCACAGGCAATTCCGGCACCGTATAATCACTCTAACATCGATTCGGATGAAGTACTCTACTACGTAGACGGCGATTTTATGAGCCGTAAACATGTTGAGGAAGGGTTTATTTCACTGCACCCGGCGGGGATTCCTCACGGGCCACATCCGGGCGCGTATGAAGGAAGTATCGGCAAAAAAGGGACAAACGAGCTTGCCGTGATGGTTGATACGTTCAAACCCTTGCAGGTGACCGAAAATGCGCTGAAGCTGGATGATGGCGAATATTATCAATCGTGGTTGAAGGAGTGATAACTGAAAACATTTCAAAACAAATACAACCATGATTAAGCTGACACCCTGGCTAAATATTCCGGATGATTCTGATTTTTCAATCTACAATTTGCCGTTAGGTATTTTTTCAACGGCTTCTAAAAATCCACGGGCAGGTATAGCTATTGGTGATTGGGTGGTTGATTTAGCAGTTGCAGCAGAAAATGGGTTGTTCAGTAAGCTTCAATTTGATAAATACGTTTTTGAGTCTAAAACGCTTAATAATTTCATTTCCCTTGGTAAACCGGTGACCAACGAAGTGCGACTGATAGTACAGCGTGCTCTTTGTGATGAAGATTCTATTTTGCGAAGTGCTGATTCCATTTTGGAAGAGAGAGATTCGGTTAAAATGCATTTACCGGTTCAAATCGGCGATTATACGGATTTTTATTCCAGTTTGGAGCATGCCACAAACGTTGGTAAAATGTTTCGCGATCCTGAAAATGCACTACTTCCAAACTGGAAGCATATGCCGGTTGGATATCACGGAAGGGCATCATCGATTGTGGAATCGGGTGTGGATATTCATCGGCCAAAGGGACAGATCAAACCGGATGATTTGCCCCCGATTTTAAGCCCGACCAAAAAGCTGGATTTTGAGCTTGAAGTGGGTTTTATCGTTGGAAAAGAGTCCCGAATGGGGGATTCAATTTCTACGGAGGATGCAAATGAGTTTATTTTTGGGTTGGTTCTGTTAAATGATTGGTCAGCCCGTGATATTCAAAAATGGGAGTATGTGCCACTCGGGCCTTTTTTAGGTAAAAGTTTTGCTTCGTCCATTTCGCCATGGATTGTCACAACGGAAGCACTTGAACCGTTTCGGGTGACGGGACCGCATCAGGATCCTCCGGTTCGGCCATATCTGAAATGTGAAGGTCCGGAGAATTATGATATCCATTTAGAAGTGGCAATTCAGCCGGAAAAAAGTGAGGAGCCAACCACAGTGACTCGAAACAATTTTAAGCACATGTATTGGAATATGTGTCAGCAGCTGGCTCATCACACCATAAACGGGTGTAATGTTCGTGTGGGTGATATAATGGCGTCAGGGACGATTTCAGGGCCAAATCCCGAATCGTACGGTTCAATACTTGAGCTTTCATGGAATGGCACAGATCCTGTGCATCTGGTAAACGGCGAAAAGCGAAAGTTTTTGCATGATTATGATACGGTAATCATGAAAGGATTTGCCCAACTGGATGGCGTGAGAGTCGGTTTTGGTGAATTGAAAACAAAAGTATTACCGACGGTTTAAGTCCCCCTAGCAAGGGGCTCATTTTTTGAACGCGAAGCGAAATTGAAGGGGAAGTTTATCAAAACTTGGAAAAGCCCAGTAAACACTCCTCTAAATCTCCCTTGTTAGGGGAGACTTCTTTCTTAGCCAATTAAATAGATTAATAATCTAACCTAGATCTAAAAGTACAAAACACTATTTATGAGCAATATTAAAACAATTGATCCTTCCAGCGTTGAAACCCGTGTACTGCACAAATATCTGTTATCTGCGGTTGCACCACGGCCAATTGCGTTTGCAAGTACGATTAATTTGGCCGGACAGGTGAACCTGAGTCCGTTCAGTTATTTCAATGTGTTTTCCATTAACCCGCCGATCTGTGTGTTTTCTCCATCCAGGCGTGGACGGGATGGGAGTACGAAGGATACCCTCGAGAATATCAAACAGGTACCGGAAGTAGTGATCAATATTGTGAATTACCCAATTGTGGAACAGATGTCCCTTTCAAGCACGGAATACGATACGGGTGTAAATGAATTTACGAAAGCGGGCCTGACCGAAGTGCCTTCAAAAATGGTGAAGCCACCGCGGGTTAAGGAATCGCCCGTAGCTCTGGAATGTAGCGTTGATAGGGTAATTGAGCTGGGCGAAGAGGGAGGTGCCGGAAACCTGATTTTGGCACGAGTGAAGTTGGTGCATATTCAGGAGGAGTATTTAGGTGAGGACGGATTTCTAGATTCCCTGAAACTGGACCTGGTTGCCCGAATGGGGGATAGCTGGTACTGCAGGGCAAATGAAAAATCGATGTTTGAAATTCCAAAACCCGGAGGAAATCAGGGAGTTGGGGTTAATGCACTTCCTGTACAGATTCGAAATAGTAATATATTGACAGGTAATAATTTAGGTCGTTTAGGTAATGTAGAATCGATACCAAAAACAGAAGAAATTAAAGCATTAAAAGAGAGCGAAAATGTAAAGGATATATTCGATCGGTTAACTATCGAGAAAGAAATTGAAACCGAACTCCATCTCCTTGGTAAAAAGATGATTGAGGATGGAAGTGTCTATGAGGCTCTTGCCGTGATGATGACAAACCAAACCATCAAAGATTGAAACTGAACCGGATAATGAGTGATCAACATCCAAAACTTTGGGAGCCTTCAAAAGAGTTCATCATGAACTCGAATTTGAAGGAATATGAACAGTGGCTGATTAAAAACAGGGGAATACGATTTTTCTCATATCGGAAGCTGTGGGAATGGTCTGTTGATGATGTGGGTAGATTTTGGGGATCGATTTGGGACTATTTCGAGGTCATCCATCATAGCGGATATGATAAAGTGCTGGGCACAGAGAAAATGCCCGGAGCGCTTTGGTTTGAGGGGGCAACGCTGAATTATGCAGAACACATTTTTAGGAAAAAGAGTAATGATCAGCCTGCATTGCTTTTTAAAGCGGAAGATAAGGAAGTAAAGGAGATCAGCTGGGAAGAGCTTGAATCTAAAGTGGCATCTGTCAGGACTTTTTTGATGAATGAAGGAATTGGAAAAGGGGATCGGGTGGCGGCTTATCTTCCAAATATTCCGGAAGCGATCATCGCATTTTTGGCTGTGAACTCTTTGGGGGCTGTATGGTCGTGCTGTTCACCGGATTTTGGCGTCAGCACGGTTATTGATCGTTTTTCCCAAATTGAACCAACAATACTATTTGCATCGTCTGGGTACTCCTACAACGGGAAAACTCATTCTCGTGATAATGAGTTGAAACAGATTGTCAGTGGAATAGAGAGCATTCGTAAAATTGTTGTAATACCTTATCCTGATAAATCAGGGGAAATGAAGAGTGAATATGCAGATTGGGGAGACATACTTTCCACCGAAGGAGAGCTGACATTTACACCCGTGGAATTTAATCATCCGATATGGGTTCTCTATTCGAGCGGAACCACAGGAAGACCTAAAGCGATCACTCATTCACACGGTGGAGTGTTGCTTGAGCATCTGAAATATCTCCATTTTCATAATGATGTAAAGCCGGGCGAGAACTTTTTCTGGTACACAACAACCGGGTGGATGATGTGGAATTTCCTTCAGGCGAGCATGCTTGCCGGTGCGACTCCTGTTCTATACGATGGAAGTGCCGCATATCCTGATTTAAACGCTTTGTGGAAGTTAACAGAGGAATTACCCATTCATCACTTTGGAACCAGTGCACCGTATTTGACGGCCTGCATGAAGGAGGGATTGATACCAAAAGATGAGTTTGATTTGAGTCAGCTTCGTTCTATCGGATCAACCGGAGCTCCATTGCCACCCGAGGCATTTGATTGGG
The DNA here is from genome assembly GCA_041747055.1 of Balneolaceae bacterium. Classification (GTDB taxonomy): domain Bacteria; phylum Bacteroidota; class Rhodothermia; order Balneolales; family Balneolaceae; genus SW132. The sequence goes on along the minus strand of JBGTFX010000166.1, from coordinate 2,374 downwards.
TCTACAGCTCAATTTCGAGTGATGTGTGGCTTTGCAGCATGAGTGGCGGTACGGATATGTGCACGGCATTTGTGGGGGGAAGTCCCTATGAGCCGGTCAGGCGCGGATTGATTCAGCAACGATGTTTGGGAGTTGATCTTCAGTCGTATGATGAAAATGGAAAAAGCATCACGAATTCGCTCGGCGAAATGGTGATTAACAAACCAATGCCGTCAATGCCGATCTATTTTTGGGGTGATGAAGATTATGAAAGATACAGATCCAGCTATTTTGAGACGTTTAAAGGAAAATGGCGCCATGGTGATTGGATAAAACTGTTTGAAGATGGGAGCCTGATCATACAAGGAAGGTCGGATGCTACCTTAAATCGGAAAGGAATTCGCATCGGGACGGCTGAGATTTATGCCGTTCTCAACAAGATGAAAGGGATAAAAGACAGTCTGGTCGTAAACCTCGAAAATGAAAACGGCGATGATTTTATGCCGCTTTTTGTGGTTTTGGAGAATGGGAATTTGGATGAGATCAGCCCGAAAATAAAACAAGAGTTGAAAACAAACTGCTCTCCTCGTCATGTACCCGACCGGGTGATTCAGGTTGATGATATCCCATACACACTAAGCGGGAAGAAAATGGAAGTCCCGGTAAAGAAAGCATTACTGGGAATGGATATGGGAATAGAAATGAATAGGGATGCAATGAAAAATCCTGAAGCCATGAACGCTTTTATAGAAATGGGAAAGTCCGTCAGAACGCAGATGTTGCGGTCAGACGGATCAACATGAATTAAAGCGATCCATCTGTCGGTAAACCCAACCTTCTGATGGGTATTTAAAAACATTTTTAATCAAAAAAACAAAGAGTTATGGAAACCATCACACAAGAAAAAAAGAAAGAACAAGTGGAAGATTTTATGCCCATTATGGGAACCGATTACATTGAGCTGTATGTGAGTAATTCAAAGCAGGCAGCGTATTTTTATCAAACTGCATTTGGATTTGAGTCACTTGCTTATACAGGATTGGAAACGGGATTAAAAGATCGTGAATCGTACGTAGTGATTCAGGATAAAATTCGTGTGGTTTTAACATCACCCCTAAAAAGCGGAACAGAAATTGGTTATCATATCGATAAGCATGGAGATGGCGTTCGGGTAATTGCACTTTGGGTGGATGATGCCACTCAGGCTTACGAAGAAGCCGTTAAACGTGGGGCGAAGTCATACATGGAACCGACAGAGGAGTCTGATGATCACGGAAAAGTGGTTCGTTCCGGAATTCATATCTATGGTGATACGGTTCATATTTTTGTAGAGCGAAAAGATTATAAAGGTGTTTTTTTACCGGGCTATAGAAAGTGGGAATCAGGAGTGGAATCGAAATCGATAGGACTCAAATATGTCGACCACATGGTTGGAAATGTGGAGCTCGGTAAAATGAATGAATGGGTTGAGTTTTACGAAGATGTAATGGGCTTTAAACAAATCCTTTCATTTGATGACAAGGATATTTCAACCAAATATACCGCTTTGATGAGCAAGGTGATGAGTAATGGAAACGGACGCATCAAGTTTCCAATTAATGAGCCGGCGGATGGAATTAAAAAATCACAGGTGGATGAATATCTTGATTTTTACCAGGGAGCAGGTGTTCAGCACGTTGCAGTGGCAACAGATAACATTATAGAAACCATCGCTGAATTACGATCACGTGGTATAGAATTTCTTTCGATACCGGATACCTATTACTACGAACTGGAAGATCGTGTGGGCGAAATTGAAGAGAAGACAGCTACCTTGCGTGAACTCGGAATTTTGGTGGACAGGGACGATGAAGGATATCTTCTCCAGATTTTCACTAAGCCAATCCAGCCGCGTCCAACCATGTTTTTTGAGATTATACAGCGAAAAGGAGCAACTTCTTTCGGGAAAGGCAATTTTAAAGCACTCTTTGAGGCGATTGAACGAGAGCAGGAGTTGCGCGGTACGCTGTAGCCCGGACGTCCCCGTCCGAGGCACTATCGGATGAACTGATGTTTTAAATCTCGTCATGTAGCTCTGCTTTCTGACAAGATTTAAGTTTAACTAGTTTCTATCAACCTACTTCAAGCCTGACCCAGGCAGTTCGGGGGCATCTTGAAGTGTGGTTGAATGCGATTCTTATCTCGATCTGCAGCTCCGCTGCGGAATGAGTTGGCGGATTACTGCTTAGATCCATTTCAGGCAGCAGGGCTACCGGTCTTTTGTTTCACAGCGGAGCTGCGAAAAAAGCTATAGACATGCACTGTAGCCTCTCATAAATCTCGTAACGTAGCAATGTTGCGTTACGAGATTCTAAAAAGAAAGACCCGCAATGTCTCAAAAAGACATTGCGGGTCT
>JBGTFX010000165.1:0-9833 GCA_041747055.1 Balneolaceae bacterium | reverse complement strand
CCGAAATCGGTCGCATCGGGGTTTTCGTTAAATAATCGAATTAGATCCTTTTTGTTGAACACGTAGATTCCCATTGAGGCGAGATAATTCTTTCCTTTATTTTTCATCTCCTCACCGGTATCTGACGACCAATTTTTAAGTTCATCAGAAGAGGGTTTTTCGACAAAACTTTCAATCACACCACTTTTATCCGTTTTCATAATGCCAAATCCCGTAGCGTCTTCTGCATTCACAGGAATGGTAGCAACCGTTACATTTGCCTTACTCTGTTTATGATTTTCCATTAATTCCCGAAAATCCATTTGATAGAGCTGATCACCTGAAAGTATCAGTACATGTTCATAATCATGCTTAGCCATGTGATGTATAGACTGACGAACCGCATCCGCCGTACCCTGAAACCAATTCTGGCTTTTCGGGGTCTGTTCAGCTGCAAGAATGTCAACAAAACCTCGACTAAAAGCATCAAAATTGTAGGTGTTCTTGATGTGTCTGTTCAGAGATGCAGAATTAAACTGAGTAAGAACATAAATTTTTCGAATTCCTGAATTCAGACAGTTTGATATGGGAATATCAACCAGTCTGTATTTTCCTGCGACAGGAACGGCAGGTTTACTTCTGTGACCGGTTAACGGATGAAGACGAGTACCCCTACCGCCTCCAAGTATAATAGCTACTGTTGATTGTTTCATGATACAGGTTTTTTTGGTTGTATCGATTTATAAAGATGAATGTACTTTTCCGTAGATGATGTCCATGAAAAATCGAGCTTCATAACATTTTCACGACACCTATTAAACAACTCTTTTCTGTTAAATAATTCAACTGCTCTTTTAATAGCACTAATAAAAGGTTCAACTGCAAATTCTTCAAATACAATTCCATAACCATTCTTGTTCTCCAGGTCAATAACCGTATCTGCAAGACCCCCAATCTTTCTTACAATTGGAATGCTTCCGTAACGCATAGCATAGAATTGATTTAGCCCACAAGGTTCAACTCGTGATGGCATCATTAAATAATCACTACCTGCATATATTTGATGCGCCAACCCTTCATTATATTCCAGCCGACTGTCAAAATATCCTACATATTCGCTTTCCATTTTTTTGAACAACGTGTGTAAAGAGGGTTCACCTGTGCCCAAAACAAGAAATGAAGCCTCCACTTTTTCTTCATGGCATCGTTCAATTAGTTCAGGGATTAAATCAGCTCCTTTTTCACGTACCAATCTGCCAATAAAGGAAATTAGCGGGCGTTTTTCGATCAGATTAAATTCCTTACAAAGTTCTTTCTTGTTTGCCTTTTTGCCCGACTTTATTGTTTTGACAGCAAAATTTTTCGGTAAATATGAATCCACTTCAGGATTCCAAACATCCACATCAATTCCGTTGACAATTCCTAGTGTTTTCTGCTTTTCGTGTTGTAAAAGAAACTCCAAGCCATGGCAATACTCGAGCAATTCCTGCATATACCCTTCGGAAACAGTAGTAACTCGCCAAGCAGATTTTACACCGGCAGCCAGACAATTCATAGCGCCATCCCAATCTAGCAAACCAATCCGTTCAAGGTTAAAAGCCGGAAGTAAGGAATAATTTCCCCGATCATATTTCCCCTGATATTCTCCGTTATGAATAGTTAGAATGGAAGGGATGTCCCGGAACTTTACGAACCGAAAACATTCCTTCATCATAAATGGTACTAATCCGGTATGATGATCATGGCAGTGGATTACATCAGGTTTTTGATCCAATGAGTGCAGCCATTCGAGTGCGGCAATTTGAAACGTAAAAAAGCGCTCCATTTCGTCCCAATAGGCATGTCCGGACCAAGGGTCAATGTAAACACCAGGTCTATCGAACTTTCCGGGTATATCAACTAAATAAAGCTCGAAACCAAGAACAGATTTTTTTATCCGGTGAATAGAAAATGAAAAAGTACCCGCACCAAATGGAGCCTCACCTTCATAAATAAACTCAGAATCTGCTTTTTTCAACCAATCAGTTTTATAGTTTGGAAGAATTACAGAGGCTTTATGCCCCGCCCGATTCAGATATTTGGGCAGTGCACCAACAACATCCCCTAATCCACCCGCTTTTGCGGCCGGGTAACATTCTGCTGATATATGGACAATGTTCATGTTAAAATTGAAACTATTTAAAAATTACTGCGTAAATTACGCCCGATATAAAGTTACTACAATTGCGCTCAACTAATTTCCTTCTAGATAAGGGAATTACGTAAAAGATTCATCTATATGAAACTATTTAATAGAGCTTAAAGAGTTCAAATCAGAAACTATGTCTAATAAAACCATTCAGGTAAAAAACCTGAGCAAAACCTTTGGTAAGACGAAAGCCGTTCAAAATGTCTCTTTTGATGTTGAAAAGGGACGGATTTTTGGGCTCCTTGGCCCGAACGGTGCAGGGAAAACCACCACAATTCGGATGATCAACTATATAATCCCCGTTGAAGAGGGAGCTATAACTATTAATGATCAACCGGTAAGTCCTAAAACTCAAAAATTAATCGGGTATATGCCCGAAGAGCGCGGACTTTACAAGAAAATGAAAGTTGGTGAACAGCTCATCTATCTTGCTCAGTTGAAAGGGTTGAACATTGGCGATGCGAAGGAGAAAATACGCTATTGGTTGAAGCGATTTAATGCTTTGGATTGGAATCAAAAAGTAGTGGGTGAACTTAGTAAGGGAATGAGCCAAAAGATTCAGTTTATTGCCACTATCGTCCACGATCCTGACATTTATATTTTTGATGAACCCTTTAGCGGACTCGATCCCATCAACAGTGAGCTGTTAAAAGAGATCATTATTGAACTTCGCGAAAACGGGAAAACCATCTTATTTTCAACGCACAGAATGGAACAGGTAGAACAGATGTGTGATGATATTTGCCTGTTTAATAATGGAAAAGTTGTTTTGACCGGTAATCTGCGTGATATAAAAACGCAGTTCGGCAAAAATACAGTTTTGATGGAGTTCCAGGGTGATGGCAGCTTTCTGGACGAACTGGAAAATGTACGTATCAATAATCGATCCACCAACTTTGCAGAAATTCGAATCCTCGATTCGCAAAGTCCACAAGATATTTTGAAAAAAGCGGTTCTGAATGCCGAAATACACAAATTTCAATTGGTAGAACCATCACTAAACGAAATATTTATTTCAACAGTCGGCGAAGACAATATCAAAGTTCAAGAGGTAGCCTAAGATGAATTGGAGACAAGTTTTTTTAGTACTTAAAAGAGAATATTTAACACGGATTAAAAGTAAAGGCTTTATTGCCGCTACTCTCCTTGTGCCCATTGGATTTATTGCCATCTATGGAATTGGCATTTTGGTAGTTGTTTGGGAAAGTGATGTTTCCTACCAAATTGGGATTAAGGATGACACCTCTCAAATTGTTACAGCACTACATGAACAGTCACCCGAGCAATATTTGGATTATTCAGAACTCTCTGTTGATTCGCTCCGCACTCTGGTTCAGACCGAGCAAATAACAGGATATGTTCATATTACAGAACAAAATATCACCGAAAATGTACCCCTTGAGTTGATTTACAGAGGCTCCGGAGGAATGACTCTTTTAAGCTCCATACGATCAGATATGCGTGATGTTTTTCGCCAGGAACAGCTAAAGCGCGCCGATGTTTCGCAGGAAGTTCAGGATATTTTCGCATCCAGAATTACAATGGACTCTCGCCGGCTTTCCGCTGAAGGAGAAGAAACTGACGATGATACAGCTTTCCTGTCCGGTGTAGGATTTGTGATGGGGTTTGTGATCTTTGGAGCTATTTTCGGGTATGGGGGATATATTATGCGCGGAGTAATTGAAGAGAAAACAAATCGAATTATTGAAGTGATCACTTCTTCCGTTAAACCCATTGAACTGCTGACCGGAAAAATGGCTGGAGTGGGTGCTTTGGCCATAACTCAAATTGGGATATGGCTAATTACGCTTATTGGTCTTGCAATGCTTGCTGCCCCGATATTATCAACATTTATGAGTTCTCAAGGTGATGAGTTTGCCGCCGCTGAGTCTATGACAGCACAATCAGATATCCCACTCATAACAAGCATTCCAACCATTGAAACATCGTTGATTATCTATTTCATCATATTTTTTCTGCTTGGATATCTATTGTATAGTTCGCTCTTTGCAGCCGTTGGTTCCGCAGCTGATTCAGAAACAGATACTCAGCAATTAATGCTGCCCATCATGGCACCTATTATAATTGCTTATTTTATTCTGTTTCAGTCATCCAGAAATCCGGAAAGTACCATTTCTGTAGTGGGATCGATCATCCCATTTTTCTCTCCCATAGTTATGATTTCACGAATTGCCATCAGTGATGTCCCCTTTTGGCAAATTGGGCTATCTATCTTTTTAATGATCATTACATTTATGGGAACCATGTGGCTGAGTGCAAAAATCTACAAGGTTGGTATTTTGAGCTACGGAAGTTCAGCCGGATTTAAGGATCTTTTGAAATGGATTCGTCAGTAGTATCCCGATGCTCCTGCTTAGGCATCACTCCGTTTCGGTATTGAATCAGTAAAGTATTTTAATCCACATAGTGTGTTAGTCCTCGGACCCCTAAGATATGAGTATTTATTTGTGCCTCACAACAACGGATTTCAATCATACATACCCACGGTAGTGAGCGAAGAGCCCTCAACATAGGCTGAAAGCTTGGCATATCAAAGCCCGAAGCATCACTCCGGGTAATGAGCGAACCGGAAATCAGGAGGCTGAAAGCCTCAAATAGGATTCGCATAAAATTATTACAAAAATGAATCAAAGGTAATCCTATTTCAGACTTTCAGCCTGACCCATCGTTTGCCAGGCATTGTTACTGGGGCGTTGCCCCAGTCTGGGTTAGGTAAGGCTTTCAGCCTTGGGTTGAAATAGAGAACTGAGTACATACCAGACATATTTCTATTAAGAAAACACTTTGCATCCGGTAACCCTCGGACGGGGACGTCCGAGTCACGTTTCCCTACCATTTTTCAACCGTATCCAATAACTGCTCAAACTCCTCATCAGTGATTTGAAAATGAAAGGTAGCCCGAATGGTCTTTGGTCCAAAAGGAACCAAACCAATACCTTTTTCCGCAAACTGCTGAACAACGTCTATCGCCATTCCTTTATTTACATCAAAAAGAACAATATTACTTTCAACATCATTAATATTAATACTGAAATGATCTGACTCGGCAATAACTTTGGCAAATTGCTTAGCCCGTTGGTGGTCGATTTTCATGAGCGGCCAGTGATTTTCAACGGCATATTCGGCGGCGGCTGCAAGTAAACCGATCTGACGCATTCCCCCGCCCCACATTTTCCGATACCGCCTCGCTTTCATTTTACGCTCTTTGGTTGTAAGCATCATTGAACCAACCGGAGCGCCCAGTCCTTTACTAAAACAAATTGAAATGGTATCCGCAAACGATCCGAAAAACGATGGTTCAATATCTGTAGCCGTCATAGCATTCCATAATCGAGCACCATCTAAATGCAGTGCCAAGCCATGTTTATCTGCTACTTTCTTAATTCCGCTGATTTCCTCTTTTGTATAGCATGCCCCTCCCCCCTTATTCGTGGTATTCTCAATCGCTATTACTTTTGAAATAGGATCCCACTCATTTCGGGTTCGGATAGCTGATTCAGCAAGTTGAGGAGTCATTTTTCCCCGGTGACCTTTTACCGTATGCAACTGTACAGAGGAAAGATGTGCCGCCGCTCCGGTTTCATAATTATAAATATGACCCAGTTCATCAATAATTACCTCGTTTCCCGGTTCGGTCAATACTTTCAGGCAGAGCTGATTACTCATCACGCCACTGGGAACAAACAATCCGGCTTCCATGCCAAACATGTCAGCCATTTTTTGCTCAAAAGCATTCACGGTGGGATCTTCAGCAAACACGTCATCACCAACTTCAGCATTAACCATTGCATCCAGCATTTCAGGAGTTGGCTTGGTTACCGTATCACTTCTTAAATCGATCATAAAAATTTGTGCAATGTTGTGGTTATAAATCTTGGTGGCGCAAGTATGTATTCCAACTCTGATTCGCATCAGAGCTACGGCATCTAATTAAAGAGCCTCCTTCAAGCGTCCGCAGGTCCTTGAAGCGTGGCGGGGGCAATCCCGGTAAAACAACGCATCAAGGACTTCTCCGCCAGCCGGCGGTTCAGACGCTTGAAGGTTGTTTTTCAAATCTCAAGACTCACGACTAGTACTTATAAAATCCTTCGCCTGTTTTATTCCCCAATTTACCTGCATCCACCATTTTCACCAGCAGTGGACATGGTCTATATTTCGGATCCTTGAATCCATCATAAAGTACGGCAAGTATATCAAGGCAAACATCAAGGCCTATGAAATCAGCAAGTCGCAGCGGCCCCATAGGGTGCGCCATTCCGAGTTTCATCACCTCATCCACATTTTCAGCTGTGGCTACACCTTCATACACACAGAAAATGGCTTCATTAATCATCGGCATCAACACACGGTTAGAAACAAATCCCGGTGAGTCATTTGCCGGAACGGCTACTTTTCCAAGCTTTTCAGACAGGTTCATAACAGCGTCAGTAACGTCCTGTGTAGTTTCCAATCCGTTAATTACTTCCACAAGCTTCATGACCGGCACCGGATTAAAAAAGTGCATTCCTATAAATTTCTCAGGTCTTTTTGTACAGGCTGCAAGTTTTGTTATTGAGATTGAAGAAGTGTTAGAAGCAAGAATTGCGTGACCGGGAGCCTGTTCATCAACCTGTTCAAATATTTTCTTCTTCAGCTCGTATATCTCGGGCACAGCTTCTATAATAAGATCAGCATCTTTTACTCCCGAAGTAACATCCAGGTTCGTAGTAATCCGGCCGAGAGTTTCATTTTTTTCACTCTCTCCGATTTTCTCTTTTTTTACCATTCGGTCCAGATTTCCTTCAATGGTTTTAAGCGCTCGGTCTGCAAATTCCTTCTTCGTTTCAATTAATTGTACCGTAAACCCACTCATTGCAAATACGTGAGCAATTCCATTTCCCATCGTACCACCACCAATTACCGCAATATTTTTAATTTCACTCATATATAACTCTGATTTTTCAACAGTTGATTCATTTCATTCGGTCTTGAGAGTATGTATTTTAGCAAGGATTTTCAAACACATTTACACATCTACCCCGATTTTAACAGATAACCTATGAAATTCATTTTTCGGATTCTGCTTTTTCTTCTCATTCTTTTGGTGGGATTTGCAGTAGTAGGATTTTATTTCACTTTCTATAAAGGCCTCCCCAGCTATAATACCGAGCTTCAGCTTGATGGAATAAACGAGGCTGTAGATGTTCACTGGGATCCTTACGGAGTTCCACATATTTATGCCAGTAGCGAAGAAGATCTATTCTTTACAATTGGTTATGTACACGCACAAGACCGATTATGGCAAATGACACTTTCTCAGCTACTCATTGAAGGTAGATTTGCCGAATTTTTGGGTGAAGAGCTGATTGAATTTGATGAGCATCAGCGAACGATCGGCCTGTGGGAAACAGCTAAAAAAATTGAAGCCGAAGCCCCCGATTCTCTAATAAAATTTTTAGATCATTATTCTGCCGGTGTCAATGAATATATCAACAAACATAAGAAAACGATTCCCATTGAAATGACACTGCTGGGTATAGAACCCCTTGAGTGGACACCAACTCATTCTATAGCAATGTCGAGGCTGATGGCGTGGGATCAAAATATCCATTGGTGGAGCGAACTCACTTTCGCTTTTTTAGAGGATCGAATCACTTCACGAAAATTGGAATCGCTCTTTCCGTTTTATGATGATGAATATCCGACAACTCTTAATCGAGAAGAAACAATATTACTGACTGCATCAGCTATGCCCATGTTGGATCGGGAGTTTAATTTGAGGTCAATGCTGTCCAAAAACGGGACCAACGCAGGCAGCAATGCTTGGGCGCTGAACGGCAGTAAAACTGAATCAGGGTTGCCAATACTTGCAGGTGATCCTCACATGGGCCTTAGCATACCCGGGTTCTGGTACGAAGCACACTTCTCCTCTCCTACTTTTAAAATCACGGGAGCCACAATACCCGGAGCTCCTTTTGTGGTGTTGGGCCAAAACAAGAATTTCGCCTGGAGTATCACCAACAGTATGGCGGATGATACCGATTTCTTTGTAGAACAAATTAATCCTGAAAATAGAAATCAATATGTGGCCGACAGCATCAATGGAGAAGCTGTATACCGGCAGATTAAGTGGCGGGATGAAATCATCAAAGTAAAAAACGGTGATGATCATTTTTATCGAATTCCCCACACTCAGCACGGACCGGTAATTAATACCATTCACCCTTCAAAAGAATTGATCGCTGATAAACTGGTAACCATGAAATGGATGGGTCACGAAATCAGCCATGAACTTTGGGCGACATATAAGCTGAATAAGGCACAAAATATCACACAATTTAAAGATGCGCTTAGTGAGTTTAAATCACCGGCGATGAATTTTATTTATGCCGATCAATCAGACAACATCGCCCTCTTTAGTGCCGGAAATCTCCCTATTAGGGACTACAATCCAATTCTTTTTCGAAAAGGCTGGGATCCTAGTTACGACTGGCAGGGCTGGATTCCTTTTGATGAAATGCCCCATATAGTTAATCCCTCAAGTGGATTTGTAGCTAATTCCAACAACAAGCTTCATACGGATGATTATCCTTACTACATCTCGATGTTTTGGGAGCCGCCTTCACGCATTCTACGCGTTACTGATTTGATTAACGCCAGCGATTCAATAAACGTAAGTTATACTCAGAAAATGCAGCAGGATATTGTATCCGAACTTGCCCGGCAAACACTTGATATTGTTTTGCCCCAGCTTCGGTCTGTTGAACAAGGCAATGAATTCTCAACTGTTTTTCCATATCTTGAAAACTGGGATTATACGTACTCTTTAAATTCCACAGCCGCGTCTATTTTTGATCTTTTTCTGATGAACTTATCCCGGAATATATTGCAAGATGATATAGGAACGGAAGCATACGAGAGCCTGATCAGAATGGAACATATACCGGTTACCATTGTTCTCAATTTGCTAAAAGATGAAACCTCGTTTTTGAATCTTGTTACTGAAGAACAATCGATTTCTAAAAATGAAGTGCTAAGAATAAGTATGCTCGAGACAATTGATCAGTTAACTGAAAATTTTGGAAGTGAATCCTTTCAATGGCGATGGGAATCATTACACACGTTAACGCTAAAACCACCTCTGTTGGGGGAAGCAGCTGATCAACTCGAAGCTCCCACTGTATTAAAAATGATAGTATCTAATTTGCTTAGTAAGGGCCCTTATCCGGCTGTTGGGAACGGAATGACCATAAATAAAGGTCAGTACAGTTGGCAAAACCCTTTTGAGATGAACCTCGGGCCGGCGATTCGCCGAATTATTGATTTTTCATCGCCTCACCGTTCTTACTCTGTATTAGCAACAGGCCAATCAGGAAATCCACTTTCTGCTCATTATGGCGATCAAACAGTTTTCTGGCTGGATGGCCGATACCGCTATATTTACCAGGATAGTACATTTTTCCAGCAATCCAATTATCAAACCACCAGAATGAAGCCTAACGACTAGGAAGAAACTCAAGTTTAAATTCCACTTTACACTTTTTATTATGATGTACCCATTCTCTACGTCCATTAAAACCTTTTGTCTGCTTACCATTTTCGGCTTGATGATTTTTGCGGGTTGTAAAAGTTCAGAACCGATGTCGGAATTCGAAACAGAAATTCC
>JBGTFX010000164.1:0-5401 GCA_041747055.1 Balneolaceae bacterium | reverse complement strand
CCTTCCAGCTGGATTCGGAGAGTATGTAAGGTCTCATTGTTGATTTTCTTTTAAAATTTTCTTTTTGAGTAACAACAAAAAAGGGATTGAAACCTCAATAGATAACAATCCCTTTTAAAGTTCAATAATTTTGGATAAAGCTTATGTTGCCCATGTGCGGCCGATCTCTTCAAACGGCACACAACCGTCGTACCGACCGGGAACAGGATTGTAACGAAGTATCTGAGTAGCACCTACTTCTGATGTGAAGTACCCAAGCATTGTTAGCTCCCTGAAAATCATAATAAATGGTTTTTCACTCCCATGATTATTGGATCGATCTTCCAATACGGTTCTATTAAGGCCATAAGTGTATTCAAATTTTACTTCATCAGTAAGATCATAGAAATTTCCGTTGAGTTCATTACTTGAATCAACCCCAAAAGTATCTAATCCTTCAAGAAAACTATTTCGCTGCTCTTCATTGTAAACATTTTTTACCATGGATTCGATAAAAGCCGGTACTCCGGCCTGACTTGCTGATGGAGTATCATCTTCCGGTAAGATAACATCAGCCAGGGCAGAAACCATTCTTGCTTGAGAAGTGCTGAACAGTGTTGGATTCCAATCTATCCCCGGAGTGGCTGTACAGCCTTTTAAAACACCCAAAATACTTGGGGCAAACACCACGCCTCCCATCAGTACTCCGGTTCTCATAATCGCTTCTCTTCGGGTTATATTTGTTTTAGAATTCATGTAGTCTCAAAATTTTAGTTTTAGAAGTGCCTGTAAGTTAAAGCATTAATATTTATTCGCAACTTAACTAACTGAAGCACCTACTCTTTGCAGTAAAGCTTTTGTAGCCATGATGCCGTCATCTTCACTCATTTCATCACCTTCAAATTCAATTCCTATATAGCCATCATAACCGGCATTCTTTACGATAGTCAACAGCCGTTCGTAATCTAAAACAGCTTCATTTCCATTTTCATCAAATATGTTGGTCTTTGCGCTAACCCCAAAAGCAAATTCCATCATCTCTTCAGTACCTTTATAGTTATCGTAATATTCATCTTCAGAAATTCTGAAGTTTCCGAAATCAGGAAGGGTTCCGCAGTTTGGTAAATCCACCATTCTAATGGTGTCAACAAGCCATTCTCCATTACTGGATAAACCACCATGATTTTCTACTATAATATTTATGTCTTCTGAAGCAGCATATTCTGATAGGCTACGAAGTCCTTCGGCACTTCTCTCCATCTGCTCTTCGTAAGATCCCTGACTGCTTGCATTTACCCGAATGGAATGGCAACCCAAAAACTTGGCCATATTTACCCATTTATAGTGATTTTCTACGGCTTGTCTTTGTGCATCAGGATTTTGATCTCCCAAAGCTCCTTCCGCATCACACATGATAAGAACGCTACTTACACCTTCATTGTCAGCCACATTTTTCAATTCATTTAAATATTGCTGATTTTCGGCTTTATCAAAATAAAACGTGTTAACATACTCAATTGCGTCAATATCAAACTTTTCTCTTGTGTATTTAGCAAAATAAAGCGGGTTTTCTGTCCCGCGTAAAAGATCCCCGGGATTATTTTGAAGAGCTTGACCAAAATTTGCAAACCCATCCTTGATAGAGTCTCCAAAATAGGTTTTATGCAGTGACCATTGTGCGAGTGAGATTTTAAAGAAAAGATCATTTCTTGCTTTTGAATAACCTGCTAATGCAAATGGTGCCGATAACATTGCAGTACCCCCTATGGTTGTAAGTGCTAGTTTGTTAAGAAAAGTTTTGCGATTCATCATTGATTAGTCCGTTTTTTAATTAAGACTTAATTATACATAATTAACAAGGCATACAAAATTGCATTCCTATTTTACACTTACTGCGCATAATTATTCCTTCTAATGCAAAAAATTCCGTATCCAAACCTTGTTTATTATCTACAAATAGAAAAAATATGAATCTAAGCCTTGGTTCAGACTTTATAATCTAATTAAATATTGTCTGCATCAGTTTTCTTTTCGCAACCGGCAATAGGGTTTGCCGGAAAGAAAAATCAAGCCGTGTATCGAAAGAAAAAGTGGCCGGATTAGGTAGTTCTTTTTCTTCCCGAATCAAATCGAGCTTTATAGAGCCTGGAGAAAGGTGAGCACTACCCTGCTTTAGTGCTTTCAAAAAAGTTGTTTTTAGCGATCGGAATTGATCTTCAGAACTTTGAAAAATTGACACCTCAAATCTGAACAGATTCAATTTCTTTTTACGGTTATCGGGCAAAAAGAAATACCCTTCTTCTCTATAGTTGGGTAGTATGCCGACGTGTTCAACTTTAAGATCATTTTCCACAAATTCATGTATGGATATCCCCTCCTGAATAACACTTTGAATATGAGGAAGCGCCCACTCAATTAAATCCTCAACCGCAGATAAATCTGTACCATCTACAAATACCACTTCATGCTCTATGGTTTGATTTACCCAGTCAACTTTTCCAATCCGTTTAGGGAATTTGTTACGAAGATCACTTAGACGATCAGTTATTTCTTTTAGCGTATTGTATAGCTGAATCAGCTCGCTTAAATAGCGATAAACCTTGTAGTATTGAAACTCAGTTGTGATTTTTTTGAGCTCACCTAATATGATGTACTGCCGTTTTTCAAGATCATCCTGAACTTTAGTGAAAAGATGTAAGGAAAGTGGGGATTCTTCGTTCATATAAACCTCCTTCAATAACATTTAAGTTAATGACAAATAAACGTTAATTAACCGGAAGCATTTTATCAATCCCAATTTTTTATTTACATCCACATGGTTTTGCACCTCATGCAATCAACCTGATACTGTACTAAATTGATAGAACTTCTTTTTCTTTTACGTCCTTATGTTTGAACTGAATTTCTTATATTACTGTTAATTGAGATGAAACATTTATTCACATAACATCCCAAAAAAGCGCTTTTTATGGATACTCAAAAACAGTTAGACGAATTTCAGAAACGGATTGACAACGGTGAGACCATTGAGCCGAAAGAATGGATGCCCGAACGCTATCGGAAGCAACTGGTTCGCATAATGAGTCAACACGCGCATTCCGAAATTGTAGGGATGCTGCCCGAAGGAAACTGGATTACCCGGGCTCCTTCTCTAAAGCGAAAAATGGTTTTGCTTGCTAAAGTTCAGGACGAAGCTGGACACGGGCTTTATCTTTACAGCGGTACTGAAACGTTGGGTGTTAAGAGACAAGATTTAATTGAAGATTATATATACGGTACAGCCAAATACTCAAGTATTTTTAACTATCCCACCCTCACCTACGCAGACATTTGTGTGATTGGGTGGCTCGTTGATGGAGCCGCGATTGTAAATCAAACCATGCTTGCAAAATCATCCTACGGACCCTATGCCCGTGCGAACCTCAGAATTTGTAAGGAAGAAAGTTTCCACAAAAAGCAGGGTTATGAGATGCTGGCCAAAATGGCGAGTGGTACTCCAAAACAAAGAGAAATGGCACAGGATGCAGTTAATCGCTGGTGGTGGCCAACATTGATGATGTTTGGGCCAAGTGATGAAAACTCACCCAATAGTGCAGAGTTAATTAAATGGGGAGTAAAGAGTAAAACAAACGACGAACTTCGCCAGCATTTTGTAGATCGGTCTGTAATGGAAGCCGATGCGATTGATTTAACCCTTCCCGATCCCGATATGACTTACAATGAAGAGACCGGACATTGGGAATTCAGCGAAATTCCCTGGGATGAGTTCTGGAGCGTTGTTAAAGGTGACGGACCTATGAACCGCGAACGAATTAAAGCTCGAAGAAAAGCCTATGAAGAGGGTGAATGGGTTCGCGAAGCGGCTATGGAATATGCCCGCAAGAAGAAATTAAAAGCTGAAAAAGCATCTTAATCGTCCTTTTTGGATATCCGTATGACGGCTTTAAATAATCTACTTTTTTAGATTTAACAATGATTAGCCGTCTGACAGGAGTTCTTTTTTTGCAAAACTTTTAGTGTTCACTATTACCACATTAATAAATTATCAGAATGACAAATAAATCAGAAAACGGAAATACCGAATGGCCTCTTTGGGAGGTTTTTTATCAGCCAAAAGATGGTAAACCTTTTGAACATGCCGGAAACGTTCACGCGCCCGATGCGGAAATGGCTCTGCAAAACGCACGCGATACCTACGCCCGCAGAAACGAGGGGATAAGCATTTGGGTAGTTCCATCAGACCAGATTACCGCTTCCACCCCGGAAGATCAGGGGCCTTTTTTTGATCCCGCTAACGATAAACCCTATCGCCATCCTCAGTTCTACAGCGTTCCGCGAGCAGTAAAGAAAAGAAAATAGAAATGATAGTAGTGAGTAGTAGGTATTGAGTAGTGAGTAAAATCTACTTGATACTTTATACTTGATACCCAATACTAATTTTATGAGTACAACAAAGACAGTATCAAAAACAAAACAAGATCTATTGGTTGAAGTATTGCTTCGCCTGGCTGACGACCGTCTCATTCATGGGCATCGTTTATCTGAATGGACAGGACACGGGCCGGAATTGGAAGAAGATCTGGCCCTGGCCAATGTCGCTCTTGATATGATTGGCCACGCATCATCCCTCTATGGATATGCAGCCGAACTTGAAGGAAAAGAGGATGAGGATCATTACGCATATTTCCGTGATGATCGAGATTTCAAAAACATTGCGCTGATGGAGCTTCCTCGTGGTGATTTTGCCTTTACCATTGCACGTCAGTTTCTGGTTAGTGCGTTCAGTTACTTCCTCTACCAAAAGCTGATTGAAACCGTTGAAGACGAACAGTTAAACGGTATGTTGCAAAAGCACTTTAAAGAGATTAAATATCATCTGCGCCACAGCCGAGAATGGGTTCTACGATTAGGTGACGGCACAGAGGAAAGCCACCACCGAATTCAAGATGCATTTGATGAAATCTGGATGTACACGGGCGAACTTTTTGAATTGGATGAGGTGTTTGCAGAAGCAATCAACCACAATCTCTATGTTGATGTTAACCAGTTTAAAGATACTTGGAAAGATTTGGTGAACTCTACTCTCGAAGAAGCCACATTAACCGTCCCTGATTATGAGCAGTATATGTTTAAAGGTTCACGAAATGGACGTCATACTGAACATTTGGGACCTCTTTTAGCGCAAATGCAGTTTCTGAGGCGTTCTTACCCGGATGCGGAGTGGAAGTAATTTCAGAGTTCAGGGTTCAGGGTTCAGGGTTCAGGGTTCAGGGTTCAGGGTTCAGGGTTCAGGGTTCAGGGTTCAGGGTTCAGGAAAAATGTTATGAATTAAATCTAATTATTAACTTGAAAATAAATTCAAATTCTTGAAAAAGTCTCCCCAAATAAGGGGCTCATTTTTTGAACGCGTAGCGAAATATAG
>JBGTFX010000163.1:0-7446 GCA_041747055.1 Balneolaceae bacterium | reverse complement strand
TGTTCTTGGTATTGAGCCAGTTTTGCAGGAACTCTTCTTTGGTATAGGTCACTTTGCCTTTCGCAGGATCCGCAATAAAGACTTTATCTCCCTTGATCTTATAAACCACTACAAAATGAACCTGATTCCAATAGACAACACAAGGTAGAGCAGCCTCCTTTTTTAACTGCTCCCAAGTAAGCTTTGCACCTACCGACCGGAATCCAATTTCCTCAGCCGCTTCACTGATTCCTAAAAGTGACACTCCTTCCCGGTTAATACCACTTTTCTGACGAAGAGAATCCATCGAATAGCTGCGACCGTGATGTTTAGCAATCATACGAAGACAAGTTGGTCCACAATCCATTTGGTCGTATTGGCGATAGGTGGGGAAGAGTTTCATATTAATTTTGATTATCAAACTGGATTTTATACCCCACTACATATTGTACATCTGTAACGGAATCCTTTTCTACCCTGTAGAATCTATCTCCTGAAACAACATAGTTATCTTTAACTTAAACAATTCTTTCTGATTTTTTACCCGAAAGGCTAAAGGTTCCATACACCCTTCCATCTTTATCTAAAACCCACCATTCATAATTCTCTTGATCATCGGTAATTGTAGATATCCATATTCTGCCATAATCATCTAAAGTCATAAAATGGAGTGCAGGCCAGCTATCCAATACATTTGATTTGCGCAACACCTTTTGCTTTTCTGAACTGCCGGCAAGATCAGTAGCTTCACCTTCTGTAAGACTACTGTTTTGGAACGGTAGATAAAGAGCCTTCTCATACTCTCCTTTTGGATTATAAATTTTTACCAGAAACTCCTCACTCCATGCCGAGTAAATGGTTCCGTCATTATCAACTGTAGCCAAAGCACTTCTGGTAAAAGGCATTGTAAATGGAAGCGGGGTTTGTGGACCCGGTGGATCACTGCTTTGGTAAAACTGAAACATTTTTTGCTGAAATAAACTTTCAGCTGACAAAACCCCATTTGAGTCCATTCGATGAAAGAGGATCTTTTTTTCAGACCCTCCACCAATTTGTCTAGACATAAATGTCATTAGAAAGGAACCATCTTCAAGTAGAAAGAAATCAAAACCAAGCCTCAATGCGTTTTCTTTAATCTTATCCATTTGAATCATAATTGTACGAATATGATTAAACGATTCAAGTGAAAAAACTTCAATCTTAAACTGGCCCGCATCAAGAAGATAGATGTATTTACTGTCAGATTGAATATTACTTACTGTAGTGTATTCACCCGGTCCTTTTCCTTCTCTTCCAACTTGTGTAATAAAGGAGCCATCGGAATCAAATACATAAACACCAGATGTGCCTTCCCCCCAATCCGAAATGTAAACTCTTCCATAAATATCAACTGCTAATCTTCCGACATGATTGATAAAAACATCATCAGAGTCTCCATAGATTTTATCTTGAATGAGAGTGATATCTTTCGCACCATTGGTTTCAGAATATATAACTAGATTTTCCAGTTCACTGAGATGATGAGGAACAGAAGTAGAGTCTTTTGATTCTGAACAATTACTTAAGGAAAGTAAAATAGCTATTGTACTTATATACTGAGCAGTTTTAATAATATTCATCTGGTAAATAGTAGTTTTTGCAAGAATTAGGAGTTCCCAACCAGGGATTATCCATGGTTGGGATTTTATTATCCTGCTATCATTTTAACAACTTGCACAACAATATCCGGATACATAATGACCGGAGTCATATTGTACACCTGTACCTCCTCCATAATAAAACTCTGCTTGTTCGACAGAATAAGTTTGATCTGTCCAATACCCAAATGACCCATCGGGGTTCCTGATAGCAAGCTTACATTCCCCACTGCCAGCCATTATTTTCTTCATCTCATTACGGCTTAAAACGTCCGCTGTATTATTTAATCCTTTCATTAATGTATCCTCGTTTAAATTAGAACCCGTTTTACTGTTTAGCGGGGTACGGGTTAAAATATAACCCCCGTTTGATTGCTCAAACATTCATTCGTCTCTCAAAATCTTCATCGATCATTCAAGGTCATTTTTGTATAAAAATTCTTATTTGTGAAGATGTCTATCAATCCCGGAATCAATGGAACCAAATCCTTTACCCTGTAAGTAGACGGTAGCTCATATCCATTCATAAATATTGTCGGTGTTTTAGTGATTTCTGATTTCTTTACCCAGTTGTAGTGAGTCTGCAAATATTCATCAGTCTCTGTGCCTGAAGCCATTCCATTTACAGAATGTGACTTCGAGAACTTATCTGAATCCATCTCGCCGTACCAAACATCAATGAGTGACTGCCCATCGGCCAATCCATTTTTTTGTTTCCTCAGCTGATGCAGCCATGCTTTCAACAATAGGCCGCTGCTTTTGCCATCGTCTCCACTTTTCAAAAATCGTAGGGAGAGGTTTACCAGTTCGGGATAAATACTCAAAAGATCCTTTGCTTGCTCCAACTCGCTTTTACATGGGCCACAGTGAAGGTTTACCGCCATAGTGAGATTGACCGGGGCATTCGCGCTACCGATCAGGAAGTCATTATCAAAGTATGTGTTATCTACCTGCCGTTCCCTGAACAAAAGGCCTGTAAATACGTCAATTGAATTTTTAATCCGGACAGCTGCAATTTCGTTTTGCACAGCAAGGTTTTTCTGTTCTATGACCTGTTTTAGTAATAGAAGCGAAGAACCTACAACTCCGAAGAGAAGAAGTGTAATGGCCACGCCGGGCAGATTTATAGCAAAAAGGTTTATCAACCCACTATAGAATAGATAACCAAATAAAAGGGCCTGTACAGCTAAAATTCCGCTTACCACCAGGCAAAGGCGGCACCATTCTTTAATTTTCAC
The DNA here is from genome assembly GCA_041747055.1 of Balneolaceae bacterium. Classification (GTDB taxonomy): domain Bacteria; phylum Bacteroidota; class Rhodothermia; order Balneolales; family Balneolaceae; genus SW132. Next base: position 4,592 of record JBGTFX010000163.1, on the reverse strand, counting down.
GGCCTGCAGCCAGAGAGAGTAGCTGATTATGGGAATAGCAAGAATACTCATCCATCCCAATGTTGTTATAATTGTACCGCCTGTCCATAACGGTACCAGTATACCGACTGTAAAGAGCTGAGCTATAAAATACCCCAATGTCAGGTCCGAAAAGGTGATGAACCCGAATAGTTTACCTTCATTCGCGCTCAGCACTTTTCCACAGCCTGAGCCTGTACCTGCGTTGCAAAAACTCTCAACCGAACGGTAGGTAATACCTAAATCTCTGGCTAACAAAAAGTAACCTACTGTACTACCGGCTAAAGCAGTAATTAATAGAAAACTTTGAACTATTGAAAAGAATGTTGCTTGCAGTAGTACGAACAAGCCCATGACGGAAAGAAGACCTATTACAGCTATTAGCTCCTGTCGCTTTTCATGAAGGAGCATTTTCCCATTCTCAGGATGTTCAATCTGTTCATTCGGTTCTGCCTTAATAAAGACACCACTCCAATGTTGAAGTTTATCTTCATTCGACTTCAAATCTGCTTCATTTTCAACCATTAATAATGAACCTCCCATTCTCTCCAAATGCAGCAAGCTCGGAAATGAGAGTTTATCCTGACTTTCAACCCGGGCAACAGTATGTTGAATCCCCAGCTGTTGCAGGGTATCCTACACCGCTAAAATTGAAGGGAAATCCGGGTGTGAAGAGATCTCTTTTTTGCAAAACTGCCCGGAGACCGAAATATGTATAGATTTGAGATAGGTTGTAACTATTTTTTCCATCGTAAAGGGGTAGAAAGTTTATATAACAGACAATAGATTTTTCTTTTTTAGACATTCTATCCCCACTATAAATAAATAATTTGTAACCTGCCCCCCTGTTATTTTAGGAGTTAGCACCGTTCTGTTTCATTATATGTTTTAACCAGCCCCTCACCTTTCCGCATCCCTGCAGGTTCAGCTTTTTACCTATTTCAGTAATATGATTAGCAACCGTTTTTTTGCTGATGCGTAGAAGAGTTGCAATTTCAGAATTGGTCTTTCCTTCCATCATTAAACTTAACACTTTACTCTGAGCACCGCTCAGCATTATAAACGCATCGAGTAATGTCAAATCATTGTTTTCGCTCGTGTCTTCTGCCTTCTCTTCAGATAGATTTTTGCTCATAATAAATGAATTTTATTGATGAATGATGTAAATGGAAGATCTTTTTGGCTGTTATTTGTTACAATAAACTTGATTATTAGAAGAACCTAATATTCGAGTGCGGCAATTTAGATATACAATAGCTCAGATTTTTTTAAAGACCCGGCTTAATTTTAGCCGGTTAAATTACTCCAGCACAATCCGATACCGGATCACGGATTGTAGTTTTGCAGGAACTCTTCTTATGTATAGGTCACTTTTCCTTTCGCGGGATCGGCAATAAAGATTTTATCTCCTTTGATCTTGTTATACCACCACAAAATGAACCTGGTTCCAATAAACCACACAAGGTAGAGCCGCCTCCTTTTTTAACTGCTCCCAAGTAAGCTTTGCACCTACCGACCGGAATCCAATTTCCTCAGCCGCTTCACTAATTCCTAAAAGTGACACTCCTTCCCTGTTAATACCACTTTTCTGACGAAGAGAATCCATCGAATAGCTGCGACCGTGATGTTTAGCAATCATACGAAGACAGGTAGGGCCGCAGTCCATTTGGTCGTATTGGCGGTAGTAGGGGAATTTTTTCATTCAAACAGATTCTTTTACACTTCTTCAAATTCAATTTTATACTGTACAATCTGTTGTAAACCCGATTCTTTATCTGTTTGCAGGGTATACATGAAGCCGTTTTTTATCACTTCGATCGGCTCATCCCGAGGCCATTCGAATCGGGTAATGAGTTCTCCGGTTTCTTCGAGTATCCACCATTCGTATATGCTCATATCTTCAACTGTGGTGGCAATCCAGAGGCGGTCCTGATCATCGATTAACATATCATTTAACACAGGCCAATAATCAGGAAATTCCATTGATTGAACAGCTCTCAGAATAAACTCATCGTTGGCTCCACTGAAGACGGACTCAGGTTTCAATGGTATTCTTTTAAGAGGGTAATAAAATGCATGTTTATATTCGCCTTCAGGTGTATACCTATATATCAGTAAATCTTGTGACCAGACATGAAAAATGTAATCATCATTCGAAAGATTTGTTATAGGGCTGCCATAAAACTCAAAAGGCATCCCGGTTCTTCTCCCTCCAAATGGAATTAGAACCTGGTAAATTGACTTTGTTCTAAACAGTTGAGGTGATGAAATTTCTCCATTCTTATCAAGAAAATAGTAAAACCTATGCCCTCCAAACTTGTCCCAGTCACTTATATTTTCAGGCATACGGGTCTCTGAAAATTCTTTTAGAAAAGAATCATCTTTCCTGACATATACATTATTTAAATGTGCGCCTGCAATTTCATCGTAACCGGCCCTGTTATCTGCAATTTGTACACTGTAATCATATCTATAAGGGTTTATAGAAAACAGAAGAACCCGTTGTTGATTTCGATCAAAAACGAACAGACGCTCACCCTTAATTTGAATGCTTGATATTTCCTGGAACTCACCCGGTCCTTGTCCTCTTTGGCCAATTGTTGTCAGGGGAATGCCATCAGAGTCATAAATTTTAATATTCATTTCTTGTGAATCGGCGATATATACCAAACCCGCACTGTCAATGGCAACTCCGGAAAGATGTCCAATAAACTGATTTTCATCATTACCAAAAACTTGTTCTTTCTCGAATCGAATATTCTTTGAAAAATTATACCCAGATGTATAAATTGTCAGATTTTCAACTTCTTTAATGTGTTGCGGTATTTCAACAGATTCTTGTTTGGTACAACCTGCCAAAAATACCAGTATGATGGTGGTGATGATTCCATTTTTCATATCTCTTGTTGTAGTTTGTTTTAGATTCGAGGTATTGGTTTTTTATAATTGACGTGAAAACTATTTATTTCCACGTCAATATATTTTAATTATCCACAACTTCCACTGCTACTTGCGAAGCCATAGTTTTTACCATCACTTCCTTGACAGGACTCATTATTCCATGATGGATAACAGCCTGTTGCTTCATTAAACTCCTCACAGGTCATTGGTTCTGTACTTGGATCTCCTGAACCAGCCATGATATGTTTCATCTCATTTCTGCTAAGTGTTTGCATTGCATTCATCGTTTTATCCTCATTTAATTAAAACCCGTTTTTCCATTTGGAGAGGCACGGGCTGTGGAAGTACCCCTGTTTGATCACTCAAACATTCATTCACTTCTCTGATATTTTTGTACTTACAAAATTTCCTTTCATTGTATTCAAACCGTTCTGATTACCAAACGCATCAACCAACCCAGGAATCAACGCAAACAAATCCTTTACCCTGTAAGCAGTCGGCAGCTCATGTCCATTCATAAATGTTGTGGGTGTTTTGGTAATTCCGGCGTTTTTTACCCAGTTGTAATGAGCCTGCAAATACTCCTCTTCCTCTGATTCTGAAACCGTACCATTTGCCGGATACGTGGCTGCAAACTTTTCTGTATCCATCAGCAGCTCACCAGCCTGCTCCAGCTCGTTTTTGCATGGGCCGCAGTAGAGGTTCACCCCCATGGTAAGTTTGACCGGGGCATCCGGGCTGCCGATCAGAAAGTCATTCTCAAAGGGGGTGGTACCCTCCTGCCGCTGCCTGAACAGCATGCCTGTGAATACATCCGGAGCATTTTTAATCCGGGCGGCGGCAATCTCGTTTTGCACAGCCCGGTTTTTCTGTTGTACGGTCTGTTTTAAAAGCAGAAGGGAGGAGCCTGTCAATCCGAACAGAAGCAAAGTCATGACAGCTTCAGGGAAAGCGATTGCCATCGGATTGATTAACCCGGTGTAGAAGAGATAACCGAACATTAAAGCCTGAACGGCCAGAATGCCACTTACCACCAGGCAGAGGCGGCACCACTCCTTAATCTTCACGGCTTGCAACCAGAGAGAGTAGCCGATCACCGGCAGAGAAAGAATACTCATTGTTCCTAACACCGAAAGGAGACCGCTACCCGCCCAAAGTGGTACGAATAAACCAATTGTAACAAGCTGGGTGGCAAAATAACCCAATGTCAGGTCCGAAAAGGTGATGAACCCAAACAGTTTTCCTTCACTCGCGCTCAGCACTTTTCCACAGCCTGAGCCTGTACCTGCGTTACAGAAACTCTCAACAGAGCGGTAGGTGATGCCCATATCTTTTGCAAACAATAAATACCCAACAACACTACCGGCTAAAGCACTAAAAAAAAGAAGGCTTTGAACCACCGAAAAGAATGTTGTTTGTAGGATTACAAATAAGCCAATTAAAGAAAAAAGACCTGCTGAAACAATTAATTCCAGCCGTTTTTCATGCATGAGCATTTTTTCATTACCAGGATGTGCAACCGGTTCATTCGGTTCTGCCTTAAGGAAGACACCACTCCAATGCTGAAGCTCATCTTCATTCGACTTCAAATCTGCTTCATTTTCAACCATTAATAATGAACCTCCCATTCTCTCCAAATGCAGCAAGCTCGGAAATGAGAGTTTATCCTGACT
>JBGTFX010000162.1:0-3357 GCA_041747055.1 Balneolaceae bacterium | reverse complement strand
CAGCTCCGCTACGTTAGGAAGGTATTGAGCATATCTCATCTGTTTACGCAGCAGAGCTACGTAGCCAGATGTTAGGGCTACACACCTACTCCATATCATCAATTTCCCTTCGGATATCAATTAGTGCATTCGCAATTTCATCACGGGTATCTTCCCATTCTTGTTCCCCTTCCTGTTCTAATTCATTTAATCGCTCACGGAGATTATCAAGCTCAATATTCAATTCATTTGCCCTCTTCCGATCCTCTTTCAATTCAAGATTTCCTTCCAATTCTTCAATTTGAAATTCAGCTCCTTCAATGAAGTTACCTCTCTGTTCAATCCAAAAATCTTGCATACCCTGCTCAATACCTTCATCCTGCACATAATCATCTCGATCTCCTTCAGCGGAAGGATCGGGATCACAAGCCATGATTAAGATTGCAACCATCATAAACACTAAATAAATATTGAATTTCAGCATAATTCCCTCTCTCATTTTTAATTCACTGGTTATTATTTTCAACACCCATTTATTCAATTTGTTGCGTGAATAGCGTTCGAATAGTCCTCACAATCAATCAATAATTTCCACAAATAAAAAAAGTCACTCCGAATTGAATCGGAGTGACTTTTATAGGAATTCATTGAAATTTAGCTTTCTAATGCTTTATCAATAGCGAGTTTTATGTGAGCTGTATGTGCCCTGGTTTCGCTGTTAACATTACCTTTGTTATTCATCATTGTACGTATATTCTGCAAATTATAAAGTGCCGCAGATTTAGCAATTCTGTCGTGACTGGTTTCTTCCAGAATGTTAATCAGACGATTAACATATTCAATCTGAAGATTTTGGCGAAATGTATTCACATTTCCACGGGCATCAGCTGCAAAAACTGAACCGGTAAGTTCTTCCACAACTTGCGCTACGCTCAACTCATTTCCATAAGTCCGTGCATCTGTCATTCGCTTCATTGTTATCGGATGCAAAATATGAGCTAAAACACTGCTCTGCATAACTAATATAATGTCATGAATTTTTGGATCTTCCGTACCGGAAAATAAGTTGAATCCCCGCCGCTGCATCTGCAGGTAGCTATACACTTCATGTGACCCATGGAAAGCATCCGGAGCAAAAAGATGATCATTCAATGATTTCATTGCTCTTCGTTGCTGATCTGCTTCAACAGGAATAAATGGTTTTGTAGCTCCTTCCTGTCCCGCAAAGGCACGATCCCGGTAGACTCCACCAATGAATCGGGCCATAACTCCGGTTTGGGTTCTTCGCTCGTTCATCAACACCATAAAGGCATTTCTTAACTCCTGGTAGCTTTGTCCGTCACGGCTGAACTTGTCAACCAGGTTTTCCATCAAGTCTTCGGTTAGCATAATTCGTTCGATTCCGTAAGCTACCGGATCGGCAGACATATCTCCAATCATTACTCTTGGATCAATGGCTTTACCGGGGCTTCTCATGTCATCAGCATCGTTACCAAAAGCCAATGCCGGTTCTGTTGATCGTTCCAGCAATTCCTGTAAGAACCGCTCTTCTTCATCAGCATCTTCAGATGTATAATATCCATATTGGATAGCCCAGATGTCATACGGTCCGGGTTTAACATCGAAAAAAGTGCCCTGTCTTTCTTTATCGCGGGCTACGTTTACGGAAGAGTAATCCATTACAGAGCCGGTCAATCCAATGGAATCGGTGATGTCTTTATTATGAATATCTTCGGGTGAGTGAAGAGTACTTGCCTGCATGTTGTGATTTAGCGCAAAAGTATGTCCCAGTTCATGAAGTACAAGCATAGTTAACGCTTCGTGCTGAAATCCTTCGATGTCTTCAATGGGATATCCCATTGCGTGTAGAGCATTCATGCCAAACATATTATTATGCTGCATATGTGTTCCAAAGCTGCAAAACTCAGGACTCATTACATTTTCCATCATATTCTGCATGGAAATATCATCACCGAAAATATCTTCCTGCCGGTAGCGGTTCGAGAAAAACACCCACTCAAGCATAATATCAGCCCCTAAAATCTGACCCGTTCTGGGGTTTACAAAGCTTGGGCCATATCCACCAAAAGGAGGATTTGGAGAGGAAGTCCAACGAAGTACATTATATCGAATATCGCCCGATTCCCAGTCGGCATCATCCGGCTGAACTTTTACCTGGATTGCATTTTTAAATCCGGCGGCTTCAAACGCCTCATTCCATGCAAGTGTTGCTTCCTTAATTGTATTTCTAAATTCGTGCGGAGTTGTGTTTTCAATCCACCAAACAATAGGCTCTACCGGCTCAGAAAGTTCTGCGTTTGGATCTTTCTTTACAAGATGCCATCTGTGAATCATATCTTTATAGGGTGCAGCGCTTGTACTGACCTGATCATCCCGCTGTGTAGTAAAATATCCAACTCGTGGATCATCAGCTCTGGATACATAATCGTTTTCCGGCATCTCGATAAACGTGTGCTGAAATTTAATTGAAACTGCCCGTGCATCCGTCACTGCACTGCTTCCACCATTCATTGGAGATGGATTGTCGTACACGTATTCAACTATTACATCGGTATTTTTAGGAAAGCTTCGAATCGTATCGTATTTCGTTTTGTCTGAGCTTAAATTACCAAGTGTAAACATTTGTCCCGGACGTACATTGGGATTAGGTGTAGGTTTTACCTGGTGCATTTTTTCGCTTAGGAAAATAGCATCTCCGTTAATGATAATTGTACTGTCGTTTTCTGCAATTACTTTTTCGGAAATTAATGTTGCTTCCGATAAGTTAGCTGCATTTGCCCTACTCAGCGGACTTTCATCATCAAAATGATATCGAGTGTTTTGAACTACAAATTCTATCCTGTCGAAATACCGTTGGATTTTAAAAACCTTGTTGTCTCTAAAGTTACCCCGAAAATGGCCGGCTTCAACAACGCCGTCAGATGTGAGTCCAAAATAGATAAACTCCTTGCCAATTTGGTCTTTACGAATCTCAAATTTAGTTGATCCGTTAGTTGTATCCTGGTAAACCGTAAATAAACCTTCGTATGAAATTGAGTTCTTTTTCTGTTCTTCAACTGAAGAGGTATTGTTTGCAGGTTGAGATTCCTGAACACTGGCGGTTGTAGCACAACTACTGGTCATTAAGATCACCAGTAATGCAGTAAACCCATTTTTAATATGATTCATATTTATTAGCTCCATTTTTATTGATGTTATTAACCTGAGCACATTTCGCCCAATAGGATTGGTATAGATTTATAAAATAAAGAAACGGGATCTTGTCAATTAATCTTTGACGTGATAATAGCGGAAATGTTACAATGCAACAACTTCATTCTGCAATGATTTTTTCTTTATTAACATCTCTATATTAAT
>JBGTFX010000161.1:0-2553 GCA_041747055.1 Balneolaceae bacterium | reverse complement strand
AGATGATCAGCAGAACGAAAAGAGGAAAAGAGATGAAGAATTAGATCGGGAGCTTGAACAAACATTTCCAGCGAGTGACCCTCCCTCTCATTCAAGACCCGAAAAAGAGGATGATAGGAAAAGAAAAAATATGACTGATAGATAAATAACTTTCAGCCCCCCCCTATTTATTTAGTAAATATTCTCTTATCAAATAAATACGATGTTTTCTTAACCACTGTGGAACCTGACTAATTCTTTTAGATAAAAAGATTATAACCGGATTTCACATCAGAATTATCATTAATGAGAGGCAACGCATGAGTGAGGCAGTATTAAATAAACCCGTTAAAGAGATTATTAAAAACTGGCAGGAAAAGCCAAAAGAATCTGCAGAGAATTATTGGACTATTACGATGAGCCCGATGAATATTCCGAAAACCAAATTATTTGGCATAACACGGTTGATGGTTGGAAACGCACCGTTCTTCGAAATGAAGAAATATATCATGAGTTTCCCGCACCACACGCGGATTTTTTGGAGCAGTATATCGACTATAAAGTTCCGATAGAAAAGCACAATGAGTTAGCACTGTTTGATGGCAGCGTTGTTATTGAACGAACTAAAGGAGAAATATCTGCCCGATGTGGCGGAACCTCAATGAATTTCGTAGCCATTAATCTGGCCCACGATATCATAACAGACACGAAAACCGTGGAAGAAGCCAGGGAGGATTACACGGATCTTTACAAAAAATTTCAAGATGGCGAGAAAGATCCATATACCCATGGATTTCAGTTTGACCTGCTAAGAGAAGGAACCGCTGATCCTGATGTTTCAACGATTGAAAAGTAATTCAATACTCCTCCAAGATATAAAAGCTCTTGGAGGATTTGTTTTCACAAAAAACCATGTTTACACGACAGCTTCTTCAAGAAGTGTGATGGTTCCAACATCTGCATTTAACTCGGCTTGCAATCCCATGGGCAACGTAAAATTATCATCATCATGACTAATATCTGCCCCATAAATTGCCGGTATTCCCAGCGGTTCAATGTGCTGTTTTAAAACCTCTTCAAGAGTAAAAGTCGGACGCGTCCCATCTTTACAGTTTGTACACTTCCCAAACACAAAACCGGACAGTTCATCCATCATTCCGGCTTGTTTGAGATGAGTGAGCATACGATCTACATTGTAGCTATTTTCACCAATATCCTCCAAAAACAGAATTCCTCCCCTTGTATCCGGCTGATAACGTGTTCCTAAAGAAGTAGCTAAAATGGATAAGTTACCTCCAATTAAACTTCCCCGGGTTTTTCCACCGTTGATGACCATTACTTCATTTTTTGATTTCATTTCAGACATCTTTCCTTCAACCAATACCTCATGAAAATATTTTCGGGTCAAATCACTCCAGGCAGAATTTCCCATAGGCCCGTGGAAAGTAACAAGTCCGGAATAGGCGAGTATTGCCAGGTGAAGCGTCGTATTATCACTAAAGCCGGAAAACACCTTTGGATTTTTGCGGATCATCTCGAAATCCAGGTAGGGTAAAATACGTGCGCATCCCCATCCTCCGCGTACAGCAATAATTCCATTCACTTCTTCATCCGCAAACATGCGGTTCAAATCCTCGGCACGCTCGGTATCCTCGCCCGAAAAGTATCCGTGTCGTTTTCGAACATGTTCACCGAATTTCACTTTAAATCCCATTCCTTCCAAAACAAATCGCATTCTGTTAAACTCTTCTCCATCAAAAATAATCCCGGCAGGGGCAACCAACCCAATAGTATCCCCTTTTTTGAGTCGATTGGGTTTTATTCTGAGAGGCTTTTTTTGAGCTTGTAGAGCTTTGCCGATAAATGTTGATGAGACTGCTAAAACCCCGGCAGATTTAAAAAAATCGGATCGATTCATGGTCAATAGTTATAAAGATTATGCTCGCGCGCGTATTTTATTACTTCTTTGGGGATGGCAGATTCAACCGGGAAGCTCAACTCATCTTGTCTAATTTCCGAAGATGAAATTTCCACAGGTTCATGATCCACAAAAATTGATCGCTCAGCAATGGATGAATCAAGCCTCTCTTTTCCGTAACCCGGACGTTCTGCTACCATCAGCGACACCTTTTTAAGGATTTCTTCGTATTTATGCCATTTGTGAAAAGAGTCGATTCCATCTTCGCCTATGCACAGAAAACAGGTGTTATCCGGGTGGGTTTGCTGCAGATGTGTTATTGTCTGCAGTGTATAGGAAGGTTTGGGAAGATGTTGTTCAAGATCGCTGATCACTACATTTTCCATTCCTTCAAAAACAATTTTCAGCATATTAAATCGATGCTCGAAGTCGGTTTGATCTGAAGCTTTTTTATGGGGAGGGTATGGAGTGAGAAGAATCTGAACCTGATGAATCAGGTTGCTTTTTAAAAGAGATTGAATCACAGAAATGTGGCCGTTATGAACGGGGTCAAACGAACCTCCGAATATTCCTATGCGGTCACTCAATGTTTTTAATTAGTTTGTGCGTACACTTGCTTGTGCTTCCCGCCGTTCAATCTCGCTGATTTTTCTACT
>JBGTFX010000160.1:0-4153 GCA_041747055.1 Balneolaceae bacterium | reverse complement strand
AAAAGTAGACCTCTTTTTTATTCAGCAAGTCTTGAAATTTTTGCCTGATTCCGGATATCAAATTCGAAGGCAAAAATTCTAAGTCGAAAATATTTTTCCCTAAAACCTCTTCATAACTCCATCCAAAAATGTCTGATGTCTTTTCTGACCAGTCACGTACATTGTATTCTTTGTCCCATTCAACCATTCCCATCGGGATGTGTGCCTGTACTGAATCAATTTTTGGAAAACTGTGTATCTGTAACTTATTCTTATGAACCAGGTGTTCAATGTTGTGAGCCACAGCTATTTTCACAGGCTTATCATTGTACTTAAAATGATGAGTTGTAAATTGAACATGCCATTCCTTTCCGATATTTGATCGGTGCAACCATACCTCAGTAGGATTGAAATCCAATACTTCTGAATTTCTACGTTCATCTAATTGAACTCTCTCTCCTAAATCAAAAATCTTTTTAGAAAGAAACTCCTCTTTTGAATATCCATATACTTCAATTGCTTTTTCACTTACATCTACAATTTGGAAGGAATAGTAATCATAGATGAACATTGGTTCCTTATCAAAAAAGGAGAGTTTAGCAGAAGTATCCAATTCGTTCATAAATTTATGTAAAGCATTGAGTTGTAAACCATGACAAGAGTACAAAAATTTATTCGAATAATCACTATTACTTGCATTCAACATAAAACATTCAAACTACTCTCTTTAAAAGGTTTAATGCAATAGAATGATTTCGTATTTTAAGGACGAATATAAATTAAACTAATCATTCCTTTAACAATCAGATGCCGGATAATTCCATTACGCTAACGTTTCCTGATGGTGCTCAAAAGAAATTTTCGAAAAATATAACCGGACTTGAAGTAGCCGAAAGTATCTCTCAGGGTTTGGCAAGAAATGCTTTAAGCGTTACTGTGGATGATGAGGTTTTAGATTTAGACCTTCCTATTTCGGAAGATAGCGAAATAGCCATAAATACCTGGGATGATGAAGACGGTAAATATACATTCTGGCACTCCTCTGCTCACCTTTTAGCCGAAGCCATACAGGATTTATATCCAGAGGCAAAATTTGGAATCGGCCCTCCTATTGAAAGCGGATTTTACTACGATATCGATTTTGGTGATACCTCATTTGGACAGGAACAGCTGGAGGCCGTTGAAAAGAAAATGATTGAACTTGCTCGTCAGAAAAATGAGTTTCAACGATCTGAAGTCAGTAAAGAGCATGCAATTGAGTTCTATAAAAAAAGAAACAACGAGTATAAAGTTGATCTTTTAAAGGAACTCGAAGATGGCACCATCACATTTTACGAACAGGGAAACTTCACCGATTTATGTAAAGGCCCCCATATCCCAAATACCGGTCTGGTAAAAGCTGTTAAACTTACCTCATTAGCGGGTGCCTATTGGCGGGGTGATGTGGATAGTAAGCAGCTTACAAGAATTTACGGTGTTTCTTTTCCAAAGCAGAAGCTGCTGACTGAACATTTGGAACAGCTTGAAGAGGCTAAGAAACGAGATCACAAAAAACTTGGGAAAGAGCTGGGCATCTATATGATGGATCCAATGGTTGGTCCCGGCCTTCCGCTCTGGTTGCCAAATGGTACAGTGTTACGTCGCACGCTTGAAGCGTTTCTTCGGGAAGAACAAAAGCAGCGTGGATATAAAGAAGTCATCACTCCGCATATTGCAAATATCAAGCTTTATGAAACATCAGGGCATTATCCTTACTATAAAGATTCACAGTTTAACCCGATGGAAGTGGATGATGACAAGTACATGTTGAAGCCGATGAACTGTCCGCATCACCATCGTATTTATTCATCTGATTTAAGAAGCTACAGAGAATTACCGGTACGATTAGCCGAATTTGGGTCAGTATATCGTTATGAGCAATCGGGTGAGTTAAACGGCCTTTCAAGAGTTCGTGGTTTTACCCAGGATGATGCACATATTTACTGCACACACGATCAATTGAAGGATGAGATTAAACACACTATTGAATTAACACAGTTTGTATTCTCTACATTTGGAATGCCGGTTGATATCCGACTCTCATTCCGTGACGATAATGAGAAAAAGTATGGAGGCGACTCGGAATATTGGGATCGCGCACAAAAAGAGATTAAAGAGGTTGCCGATGAAATGAAGCTGGACTATAAAATTGTTAAAGGAGAAGCCAGTTTCTATGGGCCAAAAATTGATTTCATTATTCGGGATGCCATTGGCCGTAAATGGCAGCTTGGTACTGTACAGGTAGATTATGTAATGCCGGAGCGATTTGATTTAACGTATATTGGATCAGATAACAGTAAACATCGCCCCGTTATTATACACAGAGCGCCTTTTGGGTCTATGGAGCGATTTGTAAGTATTTTAATTGAACATTTTGCAGGAGATTTTCCATTGTGGCTGTCTCCTCTTCAGGTAAAAGTACTCCCCATTTCTGATGAGTATGCAGAGTATGCGAATCGGGTTGAAGATGAATTAAACAAGATTGGCATTCGTGTGGAGTCGGATCATAGAAGCGAAAAGATCAACCTTAAAATTCGCAACGCCGAAAACAGTAAAATTCCATATATGGTAATTGTGGGTTCGGAAGAATTAAATAAGGAAAGTGTCTCCGTAAGAAGACATAAACAAGGGGATATTGGAACGTTTCCTCTTTCAGAATTTATTATTAAAATAGAACAGGAAGTTCGTACACGTGAACTTCCACCTAATACTTAACAAAACATAGAGGTAACTTATCGCAAGACGAAACACCGTAAGAAGAAAACGAAATGATGATCGACCCAATATCAATGGCGAAATACGCGCTGATAAGGTACGATTAATTAAACCTGACGAAGGTCACGAGATTGTGACCGTTGAGCGTGCTTTGGAAATTGCAGAGCAGTTCGGTTTAGATCTCGTTGAAGTAGCTCCGGATGCAAAACCCCCCGTATGTAAAGTAATTGACTTCGGGAAGTTTATGTATGAGAAGAAGAAGAAAGAAAAAGAGGCGAAGAAGAAACAACATACTATTCAAGTAAAGGAACTACGTTTTCGTCCTCAAACAGACGATCATGATCTTGAATTCAAAACACGTCACGCCCGGGAATTTTTAGAAGGCGGCGACAAAGTGAAGGCAACTGTACAGTTTAGAGGCCGTGATATGCTTTACACAGATCAGGGAAGAGAACTACTTAAAGATCTTGCCAAAGAACTTGAAGACGTAGGATCCATTGAGTCTAATCCAACGATGGAAGGACGCCGAATGATTATGATCATTTCTCCTTCAGCAAAAGGGTAAACTTATTTTTTATTCAGCAAAATAAGTCTTTATATTTCCGTTCTTTAAATTTTCAGGAAAAAAGCAGAAAATATGCCTAAAATGAAATCGAATAGTGGGGCCAAAAAACGTTTTAAACGAACCGGATCCGGTAAGATTAAACGTAAAAAGGCTTTTAAACGCCACATTCTAACCAAGAAAACAGCTAAGCGGAAGAATAATCTCGGCAAAAGTACTCTTGTAGACAAAGCCGATGAGAAGTCAATAGACAGATTACTCCCGTACAGCAAGTAACTCACAGAAATTAATTTAACTTAAAAACGTAAAACAAAATGCCACGTTCACGAAACTTAGTGGCTTCCCGTCGCCGTCGCCGAAAGATTTTAAATCAAGCGAAAGGTTATTGGGGCAGTCGTAAAAACGTTTATACCGTTGCTAAAAATGCGGTCGAGAAAGGTCTTCAGTACCAATATCGAGATCGCAAAAATCGAAAAAGAACTTTTCGAAGGCTATGGATCACTCGTATTAATGCAGCTGCTCGATTGAACGGAACCACTTATGGAAATTTAATCCATGGAATGAAGCAAAATGACATGGAAATTAACCGTAAAATGTTAGCAGATATCGCAGTGCGAGATCCAGAAACATTTTCTGAAATTGTGAAAGAAGCAGTTAAATAAACGCTTCTGAAAACAAGTTTAAAACCGGCAGATCTATTACTTAGGTTTGTCGGTTTTTTTTTATTATTACATCAACATTAGATCCCCCCTTTTACCTACAGGTCTACAGTCCCAGTTATGATTGACAAAATTGAAGGCTTAAAGAAAGAAATTCAAAATTTTTCTATAACAAATGAAGTTGAACTCGAACAGTTCA
>JBGTFX010000159.1:0-2447 GCA_041747055.1 Balneolaceae bacterium | reverse complement strand
AATTCCAACACCCGTATCTTTTACGGTAATCGAAAGTCTGTTATATAAGTCTCCGGCCTCCAAACGGAGAAAAGCTGTAATGAGTCCGCCTTTTGGCGTAAATTTTACAGAGTTGGAAATTAGATTCCCGATTATTTGGAAAAGCTTTCGATTTGAAAATGTCAATTCTTGATTTACGTGATCAAAATCTATTATAAGCTGAATCCCTTTAGATGTAGCCATCGGGTAATAGAGCTGTTCAATTTTTTTACCGAGTTCAGGTATCGTAATTCGAAACCCATCATTTAAATTAATCGCATCAGCTTCGTTTAAAAGTTCATTTGCCATTTCCAGTAACGCATGACTGCTTTGATGAATTAACTTTATAGCGACTAAAACTTCCTCAATTGTATTATCATTATTTTGCTCACTTATCATCTCTGATAATCCCATAATTCCACCAATAGGCCCTCGTATATCATGGCATAATTTACGGTGAGCTTCCTCTTTTTTTAATATTACCGACTGTAGAGATTTTATCTTCCTTAGCATATTCAGACGATTCATTATTTCATCTGCTACAAGCTGAAGTTGCTTCACTTTAGACGCTGGTAGCTCTTTTTGACTATTATCGAGTACACAAAGAGTGCCAATGGAATTTCCATTGTCAGTTTTTAAAGGGATACCAAAATAGTAGCGTAAATCGGGCTCTCCTTCCACATAGCTTTTTTGGCTAAAACGTTCATCATTTTTTAGATCTTGAATTTCTAATGGTTCATGTTGTTTGATGGTCTGGTTACAAATAGAATCACATCTATCCATTTGACCGGTTTCCATGCCAAAACTTGAAACAGTCCATTGGGAATAATTATCAATCAGGTTGATAAGTGAGACTTTACTATCACTAATATTTGCAGCCAGTTCGGTAAGATTCCCCAGATGAGTTTTAAGAGAGTGGTAATCCAGATCGTATTCTGATAAGTCCAGGACACGTTCTTTTTCAGCTTTGATAGATAATTCCGTTAAATGATTCATTGTAAAAATGTAGATTTGAGCAGGAAAAAATAAAACTATGGTGATGCTAACTAAACCAAAAATTTGAGCTGATTATATTGAGCAGCATTAAAGACTATTAACAAACTTTACCCGATTCAGGATCTATAAAACATCCATCTCCACTGAGCGAGCGTTGCCATTTGAGCTCTGCTTCTAATTCAAGAATCCACTCTTCAATTTCTTTTTCTCCTGAAATTATTGACTCACCATCTTCTATGTAGGGCCGGAAATATTTTCCATCTCCTGGCCGGTGATGTGTAGTTTTAAAAGCCAAAACTAGATCTGTGAGTTTCTGTTCAAGCTCGTCAGATTTCGAATCGTTTTCAATTTTGTGAAGGATAATCATATAGCTACAAATTGGTTTCACTTAAATGTCACACTTATATCAAAAATAAGCTATGTTTGGCTTTTTATTTTTTGAACGAAATTTCCCCGATCTGAATTTTACTACAACTTTCACTGAAATAAATTTTGCATGAAAATGACACAGAAGTATGCATCCTACAAGGATGAAGATTTTGAGGTATGGAAACTTTTAGCTGACCGTCAAATTGCAAATTTGCCGGGAAAAGCTCATCCCGAATATATAAAATGCCTTGATCGGATGAGTGAAGTACTAAATCCATCAAAAATACCGGATTTTAGAGAGCTAAATGAAAAATTGGCAAAATCTAATGGATGGTCAATTAATGTGGTATCGGGTCTAATACCTGTTGATCATTTTTTTAAGTTGCTGTCTGAAAAGAAGTTTTGTTCTTCTACATGGTTACGCAAAAAGAGTCAGCTGCATTATTTGGAAGAGCCGGATATGTTTCATGATATTTTTGGCCATATCCCGCTTTTAATGAATGAACCGTATGCAGAATTTGTGCAGCAGATTGGTGCCATGGGTGTTAAATATGGACACGATAAAGTGGTTGAAAAACAGCTTCAGCGACTTTACTGGTTTACTATAGAGTTTGGGCTGATCAAACAGAATGATGAAACCCGGATTTACGGTGCGGGTATTATCTCATCGTCCGGTGAGTCGAATCATATTTTTAATGATGATATTGAAGTTCGTCCCTACAATTTAGAGCAAATTCTGGATAATGATTTTATCACCTCAGAAATACAAACCCGATACTACGAAATTGAATCGTTCGAGCAGCTTTATCAATCCGTACCGGAATTGGAAAAGTTGTTGCAAACAGAAGTTGAAGCGTAAGAACTCAATCGCGGGGTATGCCTTCACAATATCAAAGTTGGGTTCTATTCAACTCAACACAAATTTCTTGAACGTGATAAATGAGTTGAAAAAATTCACAAACCTTACAGTGTCCTTCTTTGCTCGCCCGCGAAGTATATCTTCGCAATATCAACGCTCTGATTGTCTAAAATCAGCATAATTGTAATGGTTGATAAATCCTGTC
>JBGTFX010000158.1:0-7707 GCA_041747055.1 Balneolaceae bacterium | reverse complement strand
TTCGCCGCTCGCGCCGTGCAAGTCGTCGAGCACAACAAACCTGTACCGGCCTAGGTCGACCAACTCGTGCGTGCGGCTCAGACAAGGATGCGCTACCTGGCTGGCAGACTCCAATTGAGCGACCGCCGTCGCGGACCACTGAGGATCTAGCGCGACCACGTCGCTCAAAAACCACAACAACACCGGCAGTTTGGTCTCGGCGTGAATTGCGCGGAAGCAACCGCTGAGGCGTCCCTTGCTCACGCGATCGAGCGTAAAGAGTTCACAAAGTTCTTTTAATGAATGGATCTCACTGTCGTCTCCGGGGCTCCACCCCAGATACGCCAAAAAGTTCACTAACGCTTCAGGTTCGTAATCATGCTCGATGTATGCGCTTGTATTTACCGGAATTCCCTCTTCCTCAGCTTTTCGTTTGGAAAGCTTTCCGCCGCTGGGTGACATAATTAACGGTAGGTGAGCCATTTTTGGCGGTTCCCAACCAAAAGCTTTGTACAGCAGCATGTGTTTTGGAGCACTGCTCAACCACTCTTCGCCGCGAATAACGTGTGTGATTTCCATCAGGTGGTCGTCCACAACATTTGCAAGATGATAAGTCGGCATCCCGTCAGATTTCAACAACACCTGATCGTCCAACCCTTTGGACTCAAACGAAACATGGCTCCGTATCAAATCTTCGAACCGAATAGATTCACGTCGGGGAACCAAAAGCCGAACTACATATTCCTCACCGGCATCCAATCTTTTCTTCACTTCATCTTTTGACAGAGTCAGGCTGTTCTTCATCGATTGTCGGGTGACGGAATCATATTTTGGAGATGGATTACCCGATTTTTGAAGCCTCTCTCTCATTTGATCCAGCTCTTCGGTGGTATCAAATGCGTAGTAGGCATGGCCGCTTTCAATCAACTTTTTTACATGTTCATGATAAATTTCTTTTCGTTCGCTTTGTCGGTAAGGGCCAAATTTTCCGGGCTGATTGGGTCCTTCATCCACAGTCATTCCGCACCAGTTAAGAGAATTGATAATATCTTCCTCAGCTCCTTCTACGAATCGGGCCTGATCGGTGTCTTCAATTCGAAGGATGAATGTTCCATTGGGATGATGTTTTGCAAATAAATAGTTGTAAAGAGCGGTGCGGAGTCCACCAACGTGTAAAGAACCGGTGGGTGATGGGGCAAAACGAACGCGTACAGAACCTTCCATGAAATGTTTTCTTAAAGTTTGAAGTTTATTGGCAGATCTGAGTTCGATTATTAGTCAAATTTGATGTTTGAAGAGAGGGTCTTTAAAAGGTGTCATCCCGACTTGATGCGCTCATCTTTTGAAGGCGAAGCGAAATCTTATGTCTCTAAACAAGCAGGAGATGCCGGATCGGGATCCGGCATGACGTAAATTCTATAAATTATTTTTACACACCCTTTTTGGACAGCCTCAAGGCTATTCTCAAAAACTCAATAATCAAAATCAGATTTCAAAAATACGGTGATTTCATCACGAAGGCTAATTGAATTCACGGGCAAACTCTTTGCCGTTTTGCACAAGGAATGGAAAGAGGACAGATTGGCTTTTGTACAATAATCATTGTTGTACTATTATAGCATAAATATTAACTCACTCCTTATTATGAAACGAACCATTGCTAAAATTTTCTTCTATCTGTCATTAACTGCTACGTTGGTTTTCATTTTTTCGGGATATGGATATCAATGGGATATATGGTCAATGGGAATGGGCTTTACGCTGCTGCGATATAGTGCCTACGCGGCTATTGGGTTGGTTATAACACAAGTGATATCTCTGTTCATAATGAAAGGGGCAGGAGCCAAAGCAATTTCATTTCTGGTTATCGGTATTTTTCTGACGGGCGCTGTTTCAGGTACTGCACTATATTGGCAAAATAAAGCGCAGAATGTACCACCCATTCATGATATTTCAACAGATTTAACTACACCTCCTGAATTTGTCTCAATGGTTCGATTGCGTGCCGATGCTCCCAATCCACCGGAGTACGCCGGAGAGGAAACAGCTGCTGCGCAGGAAGAAGCATACCCACACATTCAGCCATTAATTGTAACCACCGGAAAACAGGAAGTAATTGATGAAATTGTCATGCTGATCGTTTCCCGCAACTGGGATATGGTAAGCATCAACCGTGCTGAAGGTCGTGTTGAAGCTACAGAAAAATTACCCTGGTTTGGGTTCAAAGACGATGTTGTGTTACGCGTAACTGAGATTGAGAATGGAACAAGTACGCGCGTAGATATGCGATCAAAATCCCGAATAGGCCGGAGTGATGTGGGCGTAAATGCGGATCGGATTGAGGCATTTTTGAAAGATTTAGAACGGAAGCTTGAGTAGGGGAGGATTCCCGTCAGACCGCTTCGAGCGGTCAGACGGGTTTCTTGACAAGGCCGGAGTTTTTTGATGTTGATTTGGGATTAGCTCATAACCCCAATCCCGAAGGGATTAAACTTGAATAGCGCCGGGTAAAACCCGGTGTAAACGGAATGCACATGAATCACAACCCCCGAATGGGGGTTGAATTCAAGGCCATATTATTTTAGGAAAAATAACTTTTTCATCTGACGAGTCCCTTTATTCAACTCCATTCGGAGTTGTTATATTTTTCGCCACTCAATAACCCCGAGCTGTCGCACGGGGCTATTCATTTTGAACTCCTCCGGAGTTAGTTTTTTTTCTTATTAACTCCCGGGAAATGCATTAAGGTTAAATTCTTAATAATTAATCCGAGCGTTGTTGTTGTGAAGGTATACTCCGCGGGCTATTCACATTCAACTCCTTCGGAGTTATTTTACCTTGCCAATTTTTTGTTGCACAGGGGAAAACATCGTGGCGCTTTTTCATATCCCCGCATTTCGTGCTGGGTGCTCTTCTTGTCAGGATGAAAATCAGGGACGGATTAGTTGAGTCAGCTCCGTCATTTCTTTTTTTGGCATTGAATAGCTGGACTTTTGCAGGCTTTTACTTCCTTCTATAATTCTCTCTAGATAAAAGTTATTGTGAGGGACAGTACTAAAAACGTAAATGCCGGCAGAGACTTTTTAGGAAGATCACCAATTTTAAAGTGCATGGATACTGCTCCCAACATCAAAAATGCGATGCCATAGGCAGCAATCAATTCAAATTGCGGATAGTATATGGAAGCCAATAGAAGTATTGCTAAAATGGATTTTAACGTGCCGATGGCATACATAAACCATTTAGGGAGACCGTAAGTTTTAAACTCTTCTGTAATATTATTGGCATCTCCTCCCCGCCACTCGGTGGGTTTATTCGCTCGTAATAACCAGACATTTAAAATGCTTAACCCGACTATAAGTTTCAGTATAATTTCTACAAATTCCATGAGGTTTTTTTATTTCTCGTTAACGGATTGAAATATTATAAATATAATATATTACTAAACACAGAGGGTTTTCATTCCGTGAGACTGCAGAGTTCAGAGAAAGAAAACATCAAAAAAGCTGTAGATGTTGAAAGTTAAAACCATCGATTTCCGACTTCTGAATTCATATATTTAAAAGACTTAACGCTTTTTAATCCCAAGACTTTAATACGATTACAAATGTCAGATACTAAAATCCCTCGTTTTCATCTTGCGTTTCCTGTTAAAGAACTAAGAGACACACTTCTTTTTTATCGGGATATTTTGGGATGTGAAACCGGGCGAAGTTCCGAAAAGTGGATCGATTTTAATTTCTTTGGACACCAGGTAGTGGCACATTTGAGTCCCAAAGATGCCGGAAAATCAGAAAAAAATGAGGTGGATGGACATGAAGTTCCTGCGAAACATTTTGGAGTGATTTTAGAATGGGATGAATGGCATAAACTTGTTGATCGGCTTATCGAACACAATGTTGAATTCGTAATCAATCCTTATATCCGGTTCAAAGGCGAACCCGGCGAGCAGGCCACCATGTTCTTTTTGGATCCCAGCGGAAATGCGCTTGAGTTTAAAGCGTTTCGGGATGAGAGTCAGATTTTTGCGAAGTAGAGATTGCAACCTTCAAGCGTCTGATCCGCCTGTTGGCGGAGAAGTCCTTGATGCGTTGTTTTTAATGACCGAAGACCGGTGACGGGTGACCGATGTTTCCTTAGCAGACATCATCCACCCTCAAATCGCCACGCTTAAAGGTGCAAGCACGTTTTAAGGAGGCTTTTCCGTGCAAGACATGGTATTTCTATTTCCAGTTACACGAATATCCAGCTCTAATCAACCAAAAAGATAGATCTGCGTTCAATTTTTGAACAGAAATACCACGGTCTAACTTCTATCAGCTAAACACCTGCTTCTTCTTCAATAAACTCAATTCTGCCGGCTACTTCTTCCCATTTGTTTAGGTGATCGGCTAAATCATTTTTGATGGATTCATACTCCAGAGACACTTTTTTTACATTTTCTGCATCATCATAAAAGGAAGTTTCTGCCATAACCGATTCAATTTCGCCGTTTCTCTCTTCCAGCTTCTCTATTTCTTTTTCAATTTCCTTCAGTCGATTTTTTAGTGGTTTGATTTTCTTTGAGATCGCGTTTCGTTTTTCGGCCTCCAGTCTGCGCTCTTCTTTTCTGCTCAGCTGATTTTCTTCTTTCTCCTTAATCTGTCTCTGCTTTACCTTCTCTTTTTTAACACTTTTTTCGGCAGAGTTCTCTTCCGATTTTTTATCCAGGTAATAGGTGACATTTCCAAGCCAGGTTTTTAATCGCCCGGGCTGAATTTCGAGGGTCTTGTTCACGATCGGATCCAGGAAATCCCTGTCGTGAGATACAATCATCAGAGTGCCTTCATACTGCTGAAGCGCCTGCTGAAGAATGTTTTTCGACTGCATATCCAAGTGATTGGTAGGCTCATCAAAGATCAAAAAGTTACCGGAGTTTAAGAGCATCTTTGCCAGCGCAACCCGACTTTTTTCACCTCCTGATAAAACCTTTACTTTTTTAAACACATCATCGCCCACAAACAAGAATGATCCCAAAATGGTACGGAGACGGGTTTCTGATTCGTTCGATCCCACAAGGCGCATTTCATCGAGAGGAGTGTTCGATTTTTTCAGTTCATCAGCCTGATGCTGTGCAAAGTATCCCGGAGTTACGTTATAGCCAATTTCACGCGAGCCGGCCGAAATGGGTTCCAGTCCGGCAAGAATTCGGATCAGCGTTGATTTACCGGCACCGTTGGGACCGACCACCGCAATTTTGTCGCCTCGTTCAATTTCGTAGTCAATGCCGTTGAAAACTACGTTATCGCCATATTTTTTAACTACATCTTTAAGCTCCAGAACAACGCGTCCGGCTCTTCCCGGTGGCGGAAATCGAAATGCAATTTCGGACTGCTCATCTTCAATTTCAATTTTCTCCAGTTTTTCGAGCTGTTTCACCCGACTTTGAACCTGCTTCGCTTTACTTGCTTTGTAGCGAAATCGATCAATAAAATCCTGGGTCTGTTTAATCTCTTTTTGCTGATTTTCATACTTCTTTTTCAGCAGTTCTTTTTCTTCGGCCGCTTTCTTTTCGAAAAAGGTATAGTTACCGGCATAATCATCCAGCTCGCCCTGTCGGAGTGAAAGAGTTCGTGTGGTAACAGTATCCAAAAATGCCCTGTCGTGAGAAACGATAATGACAGCTCCCTCGTAGCTGATCAAAAAGGATTCGATCCATTGCAGAGACTCAATATCGAGGTGATTTGTGGGCTCATCAAGCAGGAGGTAAGATGGTTTTCGAAGTAACAGTTTTGCGAGGGCGATTCTCATCAACCAGCCACCGCTGAATTCTGTAGTAGAACGGACAAAATCATCTTCGCTAAAACCAAGTCCCATTAGAATTCTTTCGATCTCCGCTTCTAGTGTGTATGAACCAGAGTTCTCAAGTTCCTGCTGTACGTGTCCAAACTCTTCGAGAGCCGTTGCATGTTCACTGCTTTCAGGATCGTACGTTTCTAATTTCTTTTGAATTACATCAAACTGCTCTCTTAGCTTAATAATTTCGGTAAAAGCACGTTCTACCTCTTCCAAAACCGTAAGTTCGGGATCAGGATCAACTCCATCCTGAGGAAGATATCCAATAGTTTCTTCGTTGCTGATGGAAACCGTTCCCTCATCGGGGTTTTGAATACCGGCAATAATTTTCAGCAGAGTAGATTTTCCTGCTCCATTGGGTCCCACCAAGCCAATTCGCTCGCCGGGGTTTATAATGGTTTGTATGTTGTCGAATAATACGCGTTCTCCGAAATGGAGTGATAAGCCTTCAATTTGAAGCAATGGAAAGAGTTTAGGAAGTTTAAGATATCGGGATTATTTTATAATCCGTCGCTGAAGTGAGAATGTTAATTTTCTGCAACAGCCTTTAAAATACCAATGATTATGATCACCCAAAAAGATTTCGAATGTATAATTTTAAAATTTATTTAATTCTTCTGTTCTCTGCTTTTCTTATGATCAGTTGCTCTGAAGATTTACAGCAGCCCACTTTTCAATTTGTATCAAGTGATACAGCAGAAGTAGGCAGCAGATTTCCAAATTTGTACGTCGATAATACCGGGATGATTACCATGAGCTGGACTTTGCAAATTGATGAAGGTATGTACGCACTTCAGTATGCCAATTATAGAAATGGCCGGTGGACTGAGCCTACAACAGTTCATGTAGGGACTGATTTTTTTGTGAATTGGGCTGATTTTCCCTCAGCGGTTTCCTGGGATGGCCAGCTTGTGGCGGCGCATCGGCTGAAGAAAATTGAAGGCGGCACCTATGCCTATAATGTGAATGTACTGTTTCCTAAAGAGGAGTCTCGCCGGTGGACAGAACCCATCACACCACACACCGACAACACCCCAACCGAGCATGGTTTTGTTTCGATGGAACCTCTCAATGACGATAAAGTTCTTGCCATTTGGCTTGATGGACGGCATACAGAACATCGCGGCCATGATGAATATGGCGATCCCTCGCAATCTATGACGCTGAGATCTGCTGAAGTGTCAAAAGATGGGACGGTGAGCCGTTCACTTGAAATTGACGCAATGGTTTGTGACTGTTGCCAAACGGATTTAATCCGGACGGATGATGGAGCCATTGCAGTATATCGCGGACGGACTGAAGATGAAATTCGGGATATTTATGTGGTTCGCTATGATCTGGAATTCGGAAGTTGGTCGGAGCCGGCAACAATCTATGATGATGGGTGGAAAATAGCGGGATGTCCTGTAAATGGTCCGAGAATTGAAGCCGGCGGAGACATTGTTGCCGTAAGTTGGTTCACACAGGCTGATGGCGAAAACAGTGTGAAAGTGTCAATTTCTGAGGATGGCGGCGTAACATTCCGGGAACCTGTGGTTATCTCAAATGAGCGTATAATTGGTCGTACGGATGTTCTGGTACGTGATAATGGCGATGTTTATGTAAGCTGGATGGAATCAAGAAATGGGGTGGGAGATATTATGCTTCAAAGAATTGGTGAAGAGAGTTCTGCAATGCCAATTCGTTTAGGAATTACTTCATCAAGCCGAAGAAGCGGAATGCCACGAATGGCTAAAACCGATGATGCAATTTTATTTGCCTGGACCCAAACCGACCCAAATATGAGAATTCGAACAGCACTTTTTCCTTTCGATACAGATTTGGAAGCATTTGTAAATAGGTAGTAAATTTGAAATGGAGATTTTGGAAACCGTCATATTTCGACTTCATTCC
>JBGTFX010000157.1:0-9989 GCA_041747055.1 Balneolaceae bacterium | reverse complement strand
ATAACGAAACCGGCCATTTTTCGAGCGCTTCGGGAAGAAGCGTATGGTTTGTATATGCCATTGTTTTCACGGTGATATCCCATGCCAGTTCCCATGAAAGTCCTTCTTCATCCACCAAAACCCGCATCAGTTCGGGAATCGCCAAATTCGGGTGAGTGTCATTACATTGGATAGCTACTTTTTCGGGCAGTTTTCTCCAGTCATCGTTGGTTTTTCTAAACCTGCGCAAAATATCACGCATGGAAGCCTTCACCAGGAAAAACTCCTGTTTTAAGCGCAACTCCTGGCCCACAAACATTTTATCGTTCGGATACAGAACCCGCGAAATATTTTCATTCAGCTGAGTATCACGTACGGCATTTATGTACTCGCCCTGATTAAAACTCTTAAGGTCAATGGATGATGAAGATGATGCTTTCCAAAGCCGGAGGTTATTTACCACATCATTTTTATATCCGGGGATCGGAGTATCAAAAGCAACCGCAAGAACTTTATGAGTATTCTCCCAGTTAAAACGAACATTGCCATTTTCATCATTATAGGCATTAGACTGGCCATAAAATGGGATCTCATACTGAACTTTCGGACGAATTATATCCCAGGGATTTCCATATCGAAGCCATAGATCGGGCTTTTCAATTTGAAATCCATTTTCAATTTTCTGATAAAAAATTCCATAATCATACCGGATTCCGTAGCCAAAAGCCGGAATTCCAAGCGTTGCCATTGAGTCCAAAAAACAAGCGGCAAGTCTTCCAAGACCGCCATTTCCGAGACCGGCATCCCACTCTGCACTTCTCACCTTATCGTAATCCAATCCGACATCTTCCATGGCTTCGGCGGCCACATCCTGCATTCCAAGGTTGACGAGCATGTTATCGAGCAGTCTCCCGATCAAATATTCCATCGAGAGATAGTACACTCTCTTTTCATCATTTTTGTAATATCCCTGCTGCGTATTTATCCAGCGGTCGTGCAAACGATCCATCACAGAAAGCACTACACTGCGGTAATTATCCCATTCAGTTGATGAATATTCGTCTTTTGATAGCGTATATCGCAGGTGTTCTTTGATGTCTTCACGAAATGAGTCGAGATCCATTCCGCCTCTTGGATCTATATTTTTTTTAGCCATGGTAATTGTATTAGAGTAGTTCTTCTTAAAATTAATAAAAAATAAAGCTGTTGATTCTCTTAATCCTTGATGTAAATTCCGTAATCCGGTTTAAATTTGGGTCGTGTTAAGTTCGCTAAAAATCCGAGTTTATAAAACGATTCATAGGCATTAATAGCAACAAAATCCTGATCAAAAACTCCAAAAACACTGGAACCGCTTCCGCTCATTGCGGCGTAATCTGCCCCGAATTCGCTCAGTTGATCCTTTATATTTCCAATTAATTCGTTTCGTGCAATGACAGGCGCCTCTAAATCATTCTGCAGCAGTATCTGCCACTGATCGATTGGCTCATCCATTAAAACCCCTTGGAGTGAAAAATCGGGAGCAGGATTCGGAATAACTTGTTGATACGCTTCCGCCGTGGAACTTTCAAATCCAGGATATACAGTTACAATCCAGGCATCTGGCTGAATATCCAGCGGTTCGATATCCTGCCCCATTCCCGTTCCAACACCAGTTTCTCCGTGAACAAACACCGGAATGTCTGCGCCCAATCCCCTGCAAAGATCCACGATTTCATCATTGGAGAGGCCGGTTTCCTCCATTTTGTTCAGCATTCGAAAGGTTAGAGCGGCATTGCTGCTTCCGCCGCCAAGCCCTGCGCCTGCCGGAATATTTTTTTTAATCGAAAATGAATACTGATTTTTCAAACCGATATACTGATCGAACGCCCGATACGCTTTAGTGATCAGGTTCGATTCATCTGTGGGAATGGAGTCATCAGAAAGAGAGAGCTTGTATTCGTTAGATTTTTCCACCTCAAAACGATCACTCCACTCAATAAATGCAAAGCCCGTTTCTATTCGGTGATAGCCTGTAGGAAGACGCTCTAATACGTAAAGCCCTAAATTAATTTTCGCAAACGATTCCGCAATCCACATCATTGTATTCTCAAATTTAGCATGAATTAGTCGTCCTTATATTTGTCTTTAATCTTCATCAGATAGTCCAGGGCTGCATCGTAGTCATTGGGAATATCTCCATCAAAAATGGCTTCTTTAATTTTGTCTTTCACTTTGCCAATTATGGGCCCCGGCTTTACATTCAGCACTTCCATAATTTTATCACCGCTGATGGGATTCGTCCAGTTGCGAACCTGATCTTTCTCCTCAACCTCATTGATTCTCTGCTCAACCTGATCAAAGTTGTTGCGATACTTCTTCACCTTCCACTCGTTTTTGCTGGTGATATCCGCCCGGCAAAGCTTCATCAAATCTTCAATATCATCGCCGGCTTCAAAAATCAGGCGACGAATTGCACTGTCGGATACCTCATCAGAAACCAGCGCAATGGGCCGCAGGTGCAGTCGAACCAGTTTCTGCACATATTTCATACGATCATCAAGCGGAAGGCTTAATCGCCGGAAAATTTTTGGTGTCCATTTTGCTCCCAGTGCATCGTGGCCGTGGAAAGTCCACCCGGCAGATTTCGAAAATCGTTTGGTGGGAGGTTTGGCGATATCGTGCATCACTGCAGCCCACCGCAGCCAAAGATCGTCACTCACTTTTGAGATGTTATCAAGCACCTCCAGTGTGTGCCAGAAATTATCTTTATGGCCCTGACCATTTCGGATATCAACACCCTGAAGCTTTACCATTTCAGGGAAAAATTGCTCGAGTAGATTGGTTTTTATAAGCAGTTCAAACCCATAAGATGGTGTTTCAGTAAGAATAATTTTATTAAGCTCTTCGATAATCCGCTCTTTGGAAATAATGGAGAGGCGATCTGCCATTTTTTGAATCGCTTTGAACGTCTCATCTTCAATTTTGAATTTGAATTGTGCAGCAAAACGAACAGCCCGCATCATTCGCAAGGGGTCATCATCAAACGTAGTCTCCGGGTCGATGGGTGTACGGATAATTTTATTTTTCAAATCCTGAATTCCATTAAACGGATCATTCAAAACACCAAAAGTATTGGGATTTAACGACCACGAAAGCGCGTTGATGGTCAGATCACGACGAAGCTGATCATCCTGAATAGTGCCGTCCTCAACAATGGGCTTGCGGGATTCCCGGCGATAGCTCTCTTTCCTGGCGCCCACAAATTCGAGATCAAGATCTTTGAACTTTACCTGGGCGGTTCCAAATTTTTTGAACACAGAAATCCGTGCGGTTCCCAGCTTTTTTGATATCGCACCGGCCAGTTCAATGCCGGATCCAACCGTGACAAAATCGATATCGGTGATCTCACTTTCCTGCAGGCGATCGAGATAAAAATCACGCACGTAACCGCCAACAACATACACCTGCTGATTCATTGATTCAGCAACCTGACCTATGGTTTCGAAAAGTACTTTGTGATCGTTGGGAATATTCAGCAAAATCGACTTCTGTTTAGAATTAGCTTCTTAAAATAGCAATTCTATGCGTAGCATTCAGCATCATTGAAGTGTTATCTGCCATAACAAGTTCATCATCCTTTCCTTGATAGCATTACCATGCGATTTATGAAGCCGTTTTTTTATTCTACTCTATACATAAGGTAATTAAAATCAAAACTATCACTATGAAATGGCTTCATTATCTACTATTCATTTTACTGTTCTCCTCTTGTGCGGCAGACCCTATTTTACGACTTGAAATCGAACCGGAAGAAAAAGAGAATAAAGAACTTCTTACGATCCAGGGCATTGAGTATCTCTATAGTGAAAAAGAGTACTCAACAGTTACTATTTCTTACTACAGACATATCGGCGACCGATTAGTCATGGATCTTGAGGTTACCAACGATAGTCCCGAAATGATACAGTTTAATCCACGTTCTGCGATTACATATAAAGCCGAGAAGAAAAAATGGCGAGGGGGAGAGATTACAGGAGTTTGGCACTCCGAAACTATCGACGAGGGATACGCCATTGATCCTGAAAGAGCCATATTGAATACAGATCTTAGAGCATCAAAAGCCCAGGCTCAGGAACGTACCACAAGAGTTATTGATGGTATTTCTTCAAGCCTGGAGGTGGTATCAGATATAAAAACCCGGGATTACACCTCTGAGGCTCGGACAGAAAGGGAGCAAAGGCGAATCCGGACGGCAGTAGAAAGCGCCGAACGTAGGGAAAATTATCATCGTAAAGTGTCAAGTTTCAGTGAACAAAGACAATATTGGGAGATGGAGTCATTGCGCACGACCGATCTGTTTGTTGGTGATTCTGTTGGAGGCGAAATTAGTATCCCTGTGAGAGAGCAAGCTACGCATATTGAAATCATGGTAGAGGTGGGTGATGAAAAACACCACTTTACCTATATTCAGCGTAGATTTAAACCATAAAAAAAGCCGGGTGTTTTCACCGGCTTTTTTTCATTTCGGTTTCATCTCATCACGTACTCTGCTGCGTGATGCAAGCAGGCAGCAGGAGCTGCCACTCCTCGTCAAGCAGCAGAGCTGCGTGACGAGATGGAAGGGCTGCGTTACGAGAAGTTTATTGCTTTAAAATAGAGTGATCACCAATATGAATTTCACCTTTGGCGTTATGTGCCTCCGCGTGATTTCCAATGGTACTTCCGTCCAAATCACAGCCGTTTAATGTGGCGTTACTTTGGATGATGGAATTTTTCACCTTGCTGTCTTTAATAACGGTTCCGGCTTCTATACTTACATTCGGACCAATTTCGCTTCCGCTAATTTCAACGTCGTCACCAAAATAGACGGGCGGATGAATAGTTGTATTTTCGTACTCACCGTAGGAGTGGTTTTCCTTTTCTAAAATTTCTCCAACTGTATCAAGCCAGGCCGGAAGCGTCCCGCAATCGAGCCACTCATCTACCGTTGCTTTTTTAAATACTTTGTCATCTTTTAAAAGACGGTCCAGCGCATCGGTCAGCTGATATTCATCGCCGTGCCCAACAACGTGGTTATCCAACAGGTACTGAATTTCTTTCATTAAATCTTCGCCGCGCTTAAAATAGTACACGCCAATAATGGCGAGATTGGATATAGGTTCGGTCGGTTTTTCAACAAAATCAGTGATCCTTCCATCTTTTTGTACGGCAACCCCAAATCGTGAAGGGTCTTCCACTTCTTTTAGCCAGATAACACTATCGGCATCTTCAACAGAAACGGTCTGTTGGGTATCAAAAATTGTATCTGCAAAAACGATAATAACTTCTCCATTTAAAGCCTCTCCTGCACAAGCTACGGCATGAGCCGTTCCCCTTGCTACTTCCTGTACGCCGAATGATGCTTTTGCGTTATGGCGCTCACTCATTTTTGTAAGCTTGTCTCTTATATCCCGGCTAAAATCGGGCCCGAGGATGTACATAATTTCGTCGATGTCACGATCCAGCGTTCGGGCAAATGTCTCTACAATTCGTTCCACAATCATAGTTCCCGCAACGGGCAGTAGTGGTTTTGGAGTTGTATGAGAATGGGGACGCACTCTTGTGCCTCTTCCTGCCATTGGGATGATTAATTTCATATCTTGAATATTGTTTTTATTTGAAAGTCTATATTTGCAACAATATAACAGTTCATCTCTATACTTTCGAACACTCTACACGATTAACCAGGATTAAGACGACAAGCACTTGAACATTTTACCGACTTTACTAAACGGAGCCATACTTTTGCTCTGTATTATTTTTCTTCGCCATAGCTTTACACGGGCGATTTATTTTTTGCAGATGTTTCAACAGCACGGTTACAAGACCCATGAGTTTCGGCGATGGGCTGTTTCTAATTTCAGTGACCGGGTGGTTACAACAGAACACATTCTGCTGAACTTCATCATACTGTGCATGATTTATTTTCTCTCCACCACGGTAACTTTTACCACTGGAGTAATTGTGATGTTCAGTTTTACACTTGTTTGGTTTGGTGATTTATCCCGCTACAAAACGAAGCAGGATAAAAAACCTCTGGTATTTACCTCGCGTGTACAGCGATTGGCAGTAACTTTTCTAATCTTAGTAGCCCCTCTTTACTATTACCTGTTTTCGTTTTCCTTTTCTCATCAACTGTTGTACATCACTCCAAACATTCAGGAGCCGGTGGGTAATTACCTGACTGCCGATCCTTACTTCCTCACCTTCATGCTGGTTTTAGTTGATATAGCCATTCCCTTTTTACTGTTTCCCGCAGCATGGTTGATGAAGCCTGTGGAAAGTACTATCCAAAATGGCTTTAAGCGTCAGGCAAGAAAAAAGTTAGCATCCATGCCTAACCTGAAAGTTATTGCCATTACCGGCAGCTATGGAAAAACCAGCACAAAATTTGTGATCAATTCCTTTTTGAAAGAGCGGATGCAGGTTTGCGTAACACCCGGAAGTTTTAACACACCCATGGGTATCTGTAAAGTCATCAATAATGATTTGAATGCAAATCACCAGGTTTTGATTTTAGAAATGGGAGCTCGTTACGAAGGAAACATCAAAGAGCTGTGCGACATTGCTCAACCGGATATCTCTGTGATTACCAACGTGGGGATTTCTCACCTCGAAACGTTTGGCTCAAAGGAAGCCGTAGCAAAGGAGAAATCAACTCTTGCCTATGAGTTAAAACCCGGCGGATCACTGATTTTAAATGGTGATGATCCCGTGGTTAGTCAAATGGGATCGCATCGAAATGATATAAAACGTGTTTTTATTGGTGAAGAGGGACAGATTACGGCAAAAAACATATCGGTTGATCAAAATGGGACGAAGTTTCATATGGAATGGCTGAACGCCAACGGAGACGTAGAGCAATCAGAAATTATACAGACAAAATTATTAGGCGCGCATAACGTACAAAATCTGCTTCTTGGAGCGGCCGTTGCCAGAGAATTGGGCATTCGCATTCAGACCATTTCAATCGCAGCCGCAGTATTAGAGCCTGTGGAACATCGATTGGAACTACAGCAGCGGGGTGATATTACTGTTATTAATGATGCATTTAACTCAAATCCTGTAGGCGCCAAAAATGCAGTGGAAATTCTGGCATCATTTGAACGAGGAAGGCGAATTATAATTACGCCCGGAATGGTGGAGCTGGGTGACCTGGAAGAACAGGAGAATTTTAAATTCGGTGAGCATATTGGAAATGCCAATCTGGAACTGGTAATTCTAGTTGGAAAAGAGAGAACAAAACCAATTTACGACGGCATATTATCCGTTAAAAACGGACGTGAAACCGATGTGAAAGTCACTGATAGTTTATTTGAAGCGAATGAAATCCTGAAGGAGTTTGCCCGACCCGGAGATGTGGTTCTATATGAAAACGATTTGCCTGATAGTTATAATGAGTAATGCCAGGGGCTGGTAGTCATTCTAAAAAAAATGTGACATGAAAGGTCTACTGCTCATTAGAAAAAAAAATCTATAAGTAAATTTGGGAGATCCTGAGCTTCATCAGAATGACGTCGTAGTTAATGCGTTTTGGGACAAACAGATGACACTAAAACAATAAAATCCTACATTCAGAAGAACCCGCCAAACTATCCCAATGCTGAAACGAACTTTTTACTTTTTGCTAATTATCCTGATTGCACCGAATGTTACATTTGCACAGGAGAAAATTCCTTTTACCATTCTTCATACCAATGATGAACACTCCCATTTGATTCCCCACCCGTCTGTGGATGATCACCCCGAAATGGGAAACCCTACGATTGGTGGATTTGCTCGTTTGGGTGGAATGGTGCAGCAGATCAGGGATCAAAAATCAGCCGTGAATGAACCGGTACTTCTGTTTTCCGGTGGCGACTTTATTGGCGGACCGGTATTCGGCTGGCTCGCGCTTCATGGATATGCCGCAGAACTAAACCTGATGCAGCAAATCGGGTACGACGCCGTGGTCATCGGAAACCACGAGTTTGATTTTGGAACCGATGTGTTAGCCGATTATCTGAAAACGGCCGGATATCCCGAGGCACACAAACGAACAGCTATTTTGGGTACAAATCACATCATCCCGGATGATCATCCCCTGGCGGAAGGATTAATCAAAAAAACGATGTTAAAAACGCTGGAAAACGGGCTCAGTGTTGGCGTGTTCGGTTTGATTGGTGAGGATGCCATCAGCAAAACCGCGTCACCGAAACCGGTAACGTTCGAGTACTATATAGACGCAGCAAAACGAGCTGTTCAACTATTGCAGGATCAAGGGGCCGACGTGATCATCTCCGTAAATCACTCCGGGCAAATTGAAGACCAAATCCTGGCTCGGGAAGTGAATGGGATTGATGTAGTTGTAGGCGGACACTTTCACACGCCGCTTTATGAACCCATCACCGAAGGAAATACAATTATCGTTCAGGCCGGATCGTACACTGAATATTTGGGTCAGCTGGAGCTGAACTGGCTGCCCGATGAAGGCCGTGTTGAAATGAGAAATCACGAAACAAATCAACCATTTTTGATCCGGCTCGATGACGACACGCCCGTTGATCCGAATATAGAACAGGAAGTAAACCGTTACGAGGAAATTTTGAGTGAATGGGTGGGTGAAATGACCGACGGCTTGATCACCGATATCCGCCAAACTATAGTACGATCTGATTTTCCACTGAACCGTGCCCATAAACAGGAATCGGCGATTGGGAATTTGATCACCGATGCCATGCGGATGGTGACCGGCGAAGTCATCGGCAAGAAAGTGGATGTGGCCGTTCAGGCAAATGGTGCGATTCGCGGCAGCATCAACCCGGGAAGTATGCCGTGGTCGGAGGGACAGATATCGTTTTATGATGTAATGACTACCACCGGACTCGGCTCGGGCCCTGATGGAAGCCCCGGCTACCCAATTGTGGCATTTTACCTGACCGGTGAAGAGATTCGCAACGCTATGGAAGTTTCGGTGTTGTTGTCGGAGATGCTGATGGACAACTATTTTTTGCAGTTCTCCGGGGCAAGTATGGAGTACGATCCCTTTCGTGCGTTGTGGTTGACGGTTCCGGTGATTGATCAGCCACTTCCCAGTTCTCGTTCTGTAATGAGCGCCAAACTTTTTGAAGGAGATGGTATTCAGCATGCGGAGGGAATGCGTCCGCTAGAAAAGGATGATCAGAATCTGTACCTCGTAGTAACCGATTACTACATCGCCGGATTTTTACCGATGGTAGGTGATCTGCTTCCTAACCTCGGCATTGCATTTAAAAACAGTGATGGAGAGCTGATTGAGCTGGATGATGCCATTGTGATGCAGAACGGAAATGAACTAAAAGTGTGGCAGACCGTCGCTGAATACGCGATGTCATTTTCTGATGAATCGGGATATTCAATGATCCCGGATGAGTACCGGGCAGCGAACAGCCGGTTGCTTCAGGTTGATGGCGGGTCGCTTTGGTTTTGGCCATCGGTGGTTTTGATGGTGTTGATTTTGGCGGGATTGGTGGTAATTGTGATGAGGAGGAGGAAGTAGATCTTACAGGTCTTTTTTATTGTGATTAACAAAATCCACTCTCGAGAGGGGAAAAGTGAAAGCAAAAAGGCGAAGCCTGAGTTGCTGATCGAGGGGTGTGTTATGTTAGGCGAATTAACAGGTTGTTAATTTATATTTTTATCAAAGCTCATCAAACACACCCCTATTTCCCCCCTCAAGAGGGGATTTATGATCAGTAAGATTTCGTGGTTATCTAGTTCTACGAAAGGAGTGATGCCGAAACAGGAGCTTCGGGTTACGTACCTGTCTTCGAAACAAGACATGACGAGGGTAGGGTTTGCAGTTCTTTTCGTGTGGGGGAAGGGGGGATTGAGAGAGGGAAAAAAGCTTCGGAAGGGTTTTGTTTGAAGCAACTTCTATTAATATACAGGGATTTGCCTATCACGACCAAAAGAGATTTACATTGAGTAAGTGATATGCTAATAATGTATTTCTTTAAGCGTGTAATCCA
>JBGTFX010000156.1:0-4400 GCA_041747055.1 Balneolaceae bacterium | reverse complement strand
TTTTTTTCTTTACGATTACTTTCTTCTCAATAACATAAACGTCAAGGTCTGTAAAGTTCCCTGAAGCCAGTAATTCGCCCTTTTCTTCTGTATGGCTCCATTTAAAGCCCAGAGCCAGCGGAATATTTTTGCTTTGCAGGTTTCCGATGGCACATTTGATTTCAATTTTTGTAAGGGGCGAACGTTTGAACCAATCGTCTATTAAAAACCTTATGGAACGGGTTACAATCCCTTTTTTTTGCATTGTTTCCATCAGCCAATATCCAATTTCTGTTGTATTGTTATTCAGGTTTGTATTTTTAAACCCAACCAGGCCTGCAAAGTTGTTTTGGTGATAAATACAAAATACAGGTTCAAAAGCCTCCGGTTTAGTGTTTAAAGACGCTATGTAGTTCTCTATATCTACTATGTTTTTTATGCTATCCACAAATGGGAGCCAAACTCTTAAGAACTTCCTGTTGGTTTCAATTGCATTATAAACAGGTTCAGCCTGAGCAGCACAGATTTGTTTGAGTTGTAAGTCCTCGTCGATATGGATAGCGTTATACTCAGACACATTAATTAATGACTTTTCCTTTAAAAATAACCCGGTAGATACTTTGTGTGTTTGATATATTTTCAAGCGGGTTGTTGTTTAGCACAATCATTTCTGCCGATTTGCCTGCTTGTAAAGTTCCTTTCAGGTTTGATGTTCCCAGCCATTCTGCTGGATTTACTGTAGCTGTTTTAAGCGCTTCATAATTTGAAAGACCGGAGGCGACAAACCGCTCCAATTCCTGATGCAATGCTTTGCCCGGGATAATCCAGGGATTTGGAAAGTCAGTTCCTGCAAGGAGTTTGTTTCCTTTGTTATGGAGTTCTGTTACCATCTTGTGTTGAAACTCAACTAAGTTAAGGGTTTTGGAATCAGACCCACATCCCAGGCTATTCCACCAGTTTACCAATCCTCCCAACTCTTCCATTTCTTTTACTTCTCTTAGGGATTCACACAGTTCTTCATTTGATTTATTATAAAATAGTACAAGAGTAGGACAGTTCCAGATATTGTTGTCTTGGGTTAATTGTGCTGCTTTTTTCATCCTCAACTCAGATGAAGTTAAAGCTGCCTCTTTATCTAAATCAATGTCGTAGGATATGTTTATTGACTCCGTAATATTTGTTTCATTATCTGTGGAGTATCTGGCGTAACCACTCAGGTGTTGAATATCAAAAGATGCCGGAAATAATTTTTCATTGTCTAAGCTGCCGGGGAGGTGCCCTGTAACCTTAATTCCTTTCTCATTGGCAATTTTGATGATTTTTGAGAACACTTCCGGTGAAAGGGAGCTGTATACCTTCAAAAAGTCATAGCCCATAGCCATTTGATCGTCGATGACTTCTTCAACTTTATGGACATCAGTGATAATAGGTCCGTTATGCTGTTCCCCCCAGGCCGGAGGGTCGCCATCCATGAGTTGTGAGGCGATATAAAAATCAGGCAATAGTAATTGATTTTGTTGCATGCTGTCTCTTATACGCAACAAGTCTTCACTACCTGCCATATAACGTAAAGAGGTAACCCCATAAGACAAAAACATGGGCAGGATATTGTCATTTGCCGGGACATAATGCACATGCATATCAGTGAGTGCCGGAATGATGAACTTTCCTGTTGCGTCCATGGTTTCAATATTATGGCGATTTTTCCATTGACTTGCCGGCACTATTTCTTTAATGGTAGTACCTGAGATAAGTATGGTGTGATTTTCAAGCACTTCTTCACCATTCATGGTAATCAAAGTAGCACTAGTTATTGCCAATGTGATGTCTTCATGCTTATTTTTACAGGAAGTAAGAAGCATGATAAAGCAAAACAAGCCGGCTGAAAAAAAATTGGTTTTCATATTTTATTTAGTTAAATCGATAACTCCGGTTTTAAACTCCTGAAAATTATTGCTTTGGTCTTTGAAACTGTCATAGCTTATCATACGCACGGCTACTATTTTAGTTTGTGGGTCAACAATCATATAGTTTCCTAAGTAACCATCTGCCCGATATGTGACCTTGCCTTTGAATTCACGTTTTCTGGTGCGGTATTTTCCCTGAAGTGCTGTATATATTACATCATAAAAGTTATCGCCAAACACATTTTTAAGTTGCGCTCTATAGGCGAGATCAGTGTTATATACCCCTTTCATTCTTTTCATTTTATTGATAAAATCACTGTCGATGCCGGCAATTTGAAGTTCTTTAATAATTTCACCATCCACGGTTGAGATGCTTTCTTCATAATCAATCCACCACAACATGCCGTATGCCGCAAATTGCGGTGCAGGTGTAATCACTTGTGTCATGTACTCCGGTTTGATAATAAGAGTTCCATTATGTTTTCCGTGGTTTAACAGCAAGTTGCCCAACTTAACCATATCGTTGGCTTTGATTTGGCAGCCCGACATCACGTGTGGGTTACCTGCATCATCGAGAGTCCAGGTGAAATCGGTAATACCCAATGGAGAAAACAGCCGTTCACCAATGTAAATATCCATTCGTTTTCCTGTGATTTTTTGAATCACCCCTGCCATCAGGTTAAGCGATTTGTTATTATACGTCCAGGTTTCACCGGGGTCATCAGTAAGTTCGGCTGCCAGTGCCAGTTGTACAAAATCAGGACTGGGATAAATTTCTTCCCCTGCATTTGGGTGATTTTGCAAACCGGAGGTCATATGTACCAAATGCTGCACAGTGATTTCTTTTTTGCGTCCTTGCTTCCACTCGGGATAGAAATGATACACAGGTGTGTTTAAACTGTCTAAAAGGCCGTCTGTAAGCAGGCAGGCAACTGCCAGTCCAACGATGCTTTTTGTAGCAGACATGGCTTCAATTTTTTTATCGCGATGACCGGCGGCAAAATAGTTTTCAGATATTAGTTTTCCGTCTTGATAGATAATGACGGCTTCGCTGTTGGTGGCTTCTGCTTGTTGTAGAAGCTCGTTTAACCGTTCCTGATTGATGGGTTGCGCGCTTAATGCATAAGCAATAAAAAATCCAAAAGTTACATAAACATATTTCATAGTTTTTTAATTTTTTAATGTCGCAAAACTACTTAGAACATATTTTTAAAATGTTCGGGTTTGGGAATCCGAACTTGTTTAATTCATTAATTTTAAAGCTGTTTCCATAAATACGTCTTCACTATTTGTAGTTTGAACAATTTTATGTTTTGGCACATATTTTTCTCTCGGTGTTCCATTTATATGATACAGTTTTTCCCTTGAAATCCTGTAGTTGTAGTCTCTGTGTTTGTAAGAAAAGGAATAGATGGCACCGGCAAGACGGTGCATTGCTGTGCCAACAATTTGCCCTCTTCCCATCCCTTCAAAACCGATGGCCAGTCCCTCACCCATACTGCCTGTCCAGCGACCGGCAAGGATTACAACAGGTTTGTTATAAGTCTTTCCTCTGGGGATTACATACTCTATCCAATATTTTTCAATGGGTTCGTGATTTCCATAAATTTCAAAACCACTGTGTTTTTGATAGGGTTGAGCGGTATCAATAAACCTGCTCATGATAGCCCTGGCTACATAAGAGTCCCCTCCGTCAACTGTATTGCGCAAGTCTATGATTAATCCCTTAGTATCCAGTAAATTGTCCAGAGCATCATCAAATGCTTTGATCAAATCACTGTTTCCCAAAGAATTGTTGATCCTGATGATGCCATATTCTCCACTTTTTGAATAATTAAGCAGTGACTTGTCGTCAAGGATTTTAAGCTCGTTAATATCGAGCAGTGTAGTGGTATTGTTTTTAAGCTTTAACTTAAGCACCCGGGGTTGGTTGCGTTGTCCGGCGATTACTTTGTTGCCTATCCAGGTGCGGATTTCAGGGTCATTTTTATCATTGCAATAGGTGGGGAATTCATCAATTTCTTTTTGAAAGTTTCTTCCATTGATTTCAAGAACTTCTGCATCAATCAATGAAACGGGTATGGGTTCTATTTGACTTTGCCAAACATTTTTAATGAATGTTTGCCCGTTTTGATACTCAGCATATACAGGGGCATAAATCCTGTATGAAGCCGGTCTGTGGGTTCCCAGGTTGAGGTGGCTGTCATAGAATTCATTGATGAGTGATTCAAAAAACAAAACACTTTGTTCTTCTGAATTTACATCTTTTATCATAGCCGAATAAGTCTGTTTTAGACAGTTGAGGTTTACCCTTTTTTCCTCGAGATATGCATAGTATTTTTCTATGTTATCAATCATCAGATTCATGTCCTCTTTGATTTTGGCATGATCAATTTCTGAATTTTGTGCTGTCAATAATCCTTGAATAAAAAGAAAGCAGACTATTAAATATTTTTTTGAGTTTTTCATTTGAACTCCATTTTTGATTGACTAAATTGTTTATTGACGTTTTTA